>NZ_CAMLIX010000109.1 GCF_946479975.1 uncultured Flavobacterium sp. | reverse complement strand
ACCACCGAGATCTACACTCTTTCCCTACACGACGCTCTTCCGATCTGAAATTGGCCTCGATCCTGGAATTGATCATATGAGCGCCATGAAAGTTATTGATGAAATTAGAGCAAAAGGTGGCAAAATGCTTTTGTTTGAATCGTTCTGCGGTGGACTTGTAGCACCTGAATCAGATAATAATCTGTGGAATTACAAATTTACTTGGGCGCCAAGAAATGTTGTTCTGGCGGGACAAGGAGGCGCCGCCAAATTTATTCAGGAAGGAACTTATAAATATATTCCGTACAGCGCTTTATTTCGTAGAACTGAATTTCTCGAAGTAGAAGGTTATGGAAAATTTGAAGCCTATTCGAATCGGGATTCTTTAAAATACCGGTCAATTTATGGTTTAGATGATATTCTGACTTTATACAGAGGAACAATTAGAAGAGTGGGTTATTCCCGCGCATGGAATATGTTTGTACAACTCGGAATGACCGATGACAGTTATATTATTGAAGGTTCTGAAGATATGAGCTATCGTCAGTTTATCAATTCTTTTCTGCCTTATCATCCAACAGATTCAGTTGAAATTAAAACGCGTTTAATTTTAAAAATCGATCAGGACGATATTATGTGGGACAAACTTTTGGAACTGGATTTATTTAACCCAAATAAAAAAGTAAATCTACCGAATGCTACTCCGGCTCAAATCTTAGAAAAAATCCTGACCGACAGCTGGGCTTTGGAACCAGACGATAAAGATATGATTGTGATGTATCATAAATTTGGTTATGAATTGAATGGCGAGAAGAAACAAATTGATTCTAAAATGGTTTGCATTGGCGACGACCAAACCTACACAGCAATGGCAAAAACAGTCGGACTTCCAGTTGCAATTGCTACATTATTGATTTTGAATGGAAAAATCACAACTCCCGGTGTTCAGCTTCCGATTAAAAAAGAAGTTTACGAACCCATATTGAAAGAATTAGAAGAATACGGAGTAATTTTTAACGAACAAAAAGTACCGTATTTTGGATATAATCCGGACTTATTTTAGTCTGGATCTGGCAATTTTTTTTTTAGATTTTATTTTAGTTTGTAATTCATCCGCTTTTGAAACAGAAGCGGATTTTTTTTATTTAAGGTACAAAGGTTCAAAGCCACAAAGTAACAAAGGTTGCTGTTCTTTGTCCCTTTGCCTCTTTGAATCTCTATAAACACTTACTGTTTAATATTTTCCAGTTTTTCCGTCTCTGGTAATTCCTTTTTATACGTTTCCAAATCCCATTCAATATTCATTTTTGTCGCATAATCTGCAATAGGTCCAAGCCCAACTTCTGCACGCCTTTTATCAACATTATCTGGATCTATCATGGGCGAAATGTACATTTTATTCGTGTTTTTATTCTTTGCACTCTGACTGCCGTAAATTTGTCTTCTACCTTCTCTCAAAGCTACTCTATCTTCTAGATACGCTAGATTTCCTGCATTTGCATCGCCTTTTTTAACAGCCTCCCGCATCATTGGCAAATATTTTTGCTGGTATTTTAAATCTGCATGCTAGATAACCAAAAACAGTGTTTTATTTCCCGGTTCTCCCACAACATTTTTTCCTAACCAGCCTTTTTCGTCCAGTATTTTCATAACCTTAATGAGATTAATACTGTCTTTTTTTATCATTATTTTTCCAATGCTGTCAATCTTCTTTTTATCAGGTTTTGAGGATTTGTAGACATTCATAAATTCTCCACGAATTCCTTGGTCTTCGCTGTAAATTTCTGCAAGTTCCTTTTCCAGCACCTTATCATAATTTGCGCTGAGAATATCTATTTTCTTCTGCAGTTTTTCAATGGTCTTCTTCCATTTTTTTTCTGCATGCAAAGACTTCAAATCATCATCTATTTGCATATGCGAAATGTTTTCATACCCATTATCAATTGCCAGATTCAACCATTTAAACGCTTTTTTGCTTTCTTTTGCCCTAGCTGCAGAACAACCTGCATTGTACAAATCTGTTACCGATTTTTGTTCTATTTTAAAAGCTTTATCGTAATTAGAAACAGCCATTTTATAGTTTTCTTTCGTATAACAAGAATCGGCTTTTTGAACCCATTCCTTATACGTTTGCGCTTGCGCGAAAGCAAAGCCGCAAACAATAAAAAAGAAAACGAATAATTTTTTCATAAGTCCAAATGATTAAGTTTATGGTATTTTTTGTTCTGAAATTAATTCGCCTTTTTCGTAATTTTTAATGCTTTTCAACTTTCCGTTATCCGAATAGAATTTCCATTCACCAAAATAAAACCAATGCGTTTCAACCGAATTAGATTCTAATTTAGTTTTTCCTTTAGATTCTAATTTTCCATTTTCGTAATAACTTTTTACAACACAGATTCCATTTTTATATTTCTCTGTTTTGTAGATCTTGCCATTAATGTATGATTTCCATTTTTTGACAGGCTGATCGTTTTTATAATATTCATACGATTTATAATTCGTGTCATCCTGCGTATAATTATCAATCCAAACACCTTCTTTTTTCCTATCAATTTTCTGATTGATGGGTTTGCTTTTACAGCCAAAAAGCATTAATCCACAAAAAAGTATGCAAAAAAGATTTCTCATAGCAATCGATTAACTCATTCCATAAATGTAGAATTAAATTTCAAATCTGCAAGAAAAGGTTTTCTTTTTAGGCACAGAGAAACATAGAGACAAAGGCTCAAAGTTTCGTATTGGCGTGGCAAATCATTAAATTAATTGTAAGAGGTGGAAAGTAAAAACAAAGGGCTTCAGCCCAAAAACCTTTGAACCTCTGCCCCTATGAATCTTTGAACCTTAAAAAAACCTATAAAGGAAGTAATTCTAAAGTGCGCTCTACTTCTTCAAAATCGATATAAAAATTTTCTTCTTTCTGAATTCCTACAACAAAACTGTAATTGATATGTTCCATATCTGTAGTGTTTTTTATAACCGCGCTAAAACGTGTTGGAGGTTGAAAAATTAAAACCGAAGAACCAGACTCAAGTGCAATTAATCCGTGAAATAAATGACTGCCTTCAATTCCGATCAAAATTTTAGCTCCTGCGCAAGCTGATAGTATTTCGGAAGCAGAATTTTGAGTAACATCTACAATCTTAAAACCGTATTTGTCTCTTAGCTTTTCGGCGATCTCAATTTCATTTAACATAACACGTGATATTCCTGAATTACGACGTAAAATAAAAACCCCAGGATGTGAATTTGCTGCAAATCGTGATAGTATTTTATCTCTGTTTGAAGTAAAACGAAGGTGTTTATTTTCATTATTTCCCCAGTTATCATCAAAGAAAATAGCATTTTTCATGTAAACCGCATTAGTCCGAAACGGATTCATTCCTAAAAACGATTCGTATTCCAACATATGCGAATACGGAATAATATTAGAAGTTACCGGGATTCCCTCAGAAATCGCCAAAGCATAATTTGCACAGTCATCTGTAAGCCAGAGACCAAAAAATTCATTTCCTTCTGAAGTACTGTATATTGCCGCATCATTAATTTCGGTATCCACAACCGCAGGCGGAAAATAATTCATCTTTTTAGAAAGCTGAAACTTAGGATGAAGTCGGAAGTTGTTTAGCCCTTTGTAAACAAAACCATTGATCATCCAAATATCTTTCAGCTTATAGGCACGTGTTGGCGCATGTTCAACCTCAAAACCTCCGTGCATACTTTTATGTGGATCATCTGTATAAGCGGTTCCCGTAACACGCTCTAACTGACCGTTTAAAAAATAAGCTTTTGGACAAATAGTAGTATTTCCGGGAGCAATCTGCCATGATTTTAAGGCAAGACTTTCGAAGATTTTGCCTTCTCGAAACATCGAGTGTGATTTTTTTATTCCTTTAAGATACCTCGAATAGGCTATCGGCGAAAATCTAATTTTTTTTTTAATTAAGTCCATTTACTCCACATTAAAATCAATATTAAAATAACATTAGAAACTATTCTAAAAACAGAATTATTATTAATATAAGATGGGACTGGTTATTAATAAAATCAAATTTAAGTTAATTTACATCACAAAATACAAACAAAACATTAAAAAATTAAAAATATTTAAATGAGAAATTCCAACACATTGGACGAAGAAATAACGCAAAGGACGCGAGGTTTTTTGCATTAGATTATGATTAAAAACGCAAAGTTCGCAAAGCTTTGTACATAAACTTTGCGAACTCTAGTAAATTCTTAGCGGTTAAAAAAATAACGCAAAGAACGCTAAGATTTTTATCTAATTGTTATCTACATAAAACGCAAAGTTCGCAAAGCTTTGTAAATACAGCTTTGCGAACTCTTATAAATCTTAATCAAAAAAATCTTAGCGTACTCCGCGTAAAAACTTTGCGACCTTTGCGTAACCTTCGTATTATTTGCAGTAAAAAAAATAACGCAAAGATCGCTAAGGTTTTATCTAAGGATTATCTCCATAAAACGCAAAGTTCGCAAAGCTATATGATACAGCTTTGCGAACTTTTATAAATCTTAATAAAAAAATCTTAGCGTACTCCGCGTAAATTCTTTGCGATCTCTGCGTAAATTTCAATGTTATCCGCATAAAATCTTAGCGACCTTTGCGTAATTCTTAGCGCCCTTTGCGGTTAATAAACTACTTAGAAAGCTCCACAAAATATTTATAAAACAACGGAATAGTCTCAATACCTTTCAAATAATTAAAGATTCCGAAATGTTCGTTTGGAGAGTGAATCGCATCGCTGTCTAACCCGAATCCCATAAGGATTGTTTTGCTTTTTAATTCTTTCTCAAACAAAGCCACAATCGGAATACTTCCTCCTGAACGAACAGGAATTGCAGGAACTCCAAAGGTTTCAGTATACGCTTTATTCGCCGCCTGATATCCTATGCTGTCAATTGGCGTTACATAACCTTGACCACCGTGGTGAGGCGTAACTTTTACCGTAACTCCTGCCGGAGCAATATTGGTGAAATGTTTTGTAAAAAGTTCTGTAATTTCTTCCCATTCCTGATTTGGAACCAAACGCATCGAGATTTTAGCGAAAGCTTTGCTCGCAATAACCGTTTTGGCACCTTCTCCAGTGTAACCGCCCCAGATTCCGTTAACGTCTAATGTAGGACGGATTGAGTTTCTTTCGTTGGTTACATATCCTTTTTCGCCGTAAACATCAGCAATGTTTAGAGCGTTTTTATATTTTTCTAAGCTAAAAGGCGCTTTTGCCATTTCGGCTCTTTCTTCTGCAGATAATTCCTGAACTTTATCGTAGAATCCTGGAATTGTAATATGATTGTTTTCGTCGTGAAGCGAAGCAATCATTTTTGCCAAAATATTAATTGGGTTCGCCACAGCGCCGCCGTATAAGCCAGAATGTAAATCGCGGTTCGGACCTGTAACTTCTACCTCAACATAACTCAAACCTCTTAAACCAGTCGTGATAGACGGTTGTTGGTTCGAAATCATTCCAGTATCTGAAATAAGGATCACATCATTTTTCAATTTTTCCTGATTGCGTTCTACGAACCAAGCCAAACTTGCAGAACCTACTTCTTCTTCTCCTTCGATCATGAATTTTACGTTACAAGGCAACGTATTGCTTTGCACCATTAATTCAAGCGCTTTTACGTGCATGTACATCTGACCTTTGTCGTCACATGCGCCACGCGCAAAAATCGCTCCGTCGGGATGAATGTCTGTAGTTTTGATAACGGGTTCAAATGGTGGTGAAGTCCATAATTCTAACGGATCTGGCGGTTGTACGTCGTAATGTCCGTAAACTAAAACCGTTGGAAGATTTGGATCTATTATTTTTTCTCCGTAGATAATTGGATAACCCGGAGTATCGCAAGTTTCGACAAAATCGCAGCCTGCTTTTGATAAACTTTCTTTTACAGCCTCTGCTGTATCAATAACATCTTGAGAATATGCAGTGTCGGCACTTACCGACGGAATCTTTAATAATTCGATCAATTCATTGATAAACCGATCTTTATGTTGTTGAACGTAGGACTTGATATTTTCCATTTAAATATTTTTTATAGAAAACCAAAAGTACAAAAAAGAGAATTATAAAAAATTTTCAAAAAACGCTTTGATTATTGGAAACTATGCTTATCTTTGCACCCACAATTCCGCGGATATGGTGAAATTGGTAGACATGCCAGACTTAGGATCTGGTGCCGCAAGGCGTGTAGGTTCGAGTCCTATTATCCGCACCAAAAAAAGCTTCTGAATATTTTTTCAGAAGCTTTTTTGTTTTAACTACTTACAAATTGCAATTTTTTGTCATAGACCCCATTTATGGCCTTAAAAAAATTTAATTTATTTTTTTTGCATCACATCAATGCTAAATAACTTCTGCAAATTTTTTAAAGTAAGCGCCCCCCAATATGCTCAACAAATTCCTTTTCTCTTTTTACGAATTGGATACTTTTGACTCCCATTGTTTTATCATAAAGAATTGTCACCATATTTCCCTCCCAATTTTTATAATCAAAACTCTCTCCTTTTTTATATTCATCACTGTTCATTGCCCTAGATACCTCATTATAAATCTCTACAATTTCTCCTTTTTTAAACATAAAATGCCATCTTTCATCACTTTTAGAGGTTCCATCTGGCATATCCAAAACATAGATTTCACCGAACCTATTCATTTTTGTAGTGCCCATGTTTACCGAAATCACTTCATCTGGTTTGCTTTCCTCGGAACGTTTCATTATTTGCGCATTAAGACTAAAATTCATGATCAAAACAACAGCCAATAATAATTTTTTCATTTTTTTTCATTTAAATTAATAATGGACAAATGTAATCCAGTGAAAATCGCCGGTTTTACGGAAAATCGTAAAATATTAAATTTATCTACTAATTAATAATACGTTTTTACTTGACATTGTATTTAATTACAAATTAATACTCTAGTTTTCAGCTCTGAGAGACATTTCCAATTTAGTTTTGTCATTTCGACGAAAGGAGAAATCTCCACGAGAAGCTCCACAAAGATTGGATATTAGCAACGGAGTTACTTGCGAAGATTTCTCCTTTCGTCGAAATGACAAACTGCATGGAAAAACCTTTCTTAAACTCACCTTGACGAAAGAAGATCCCCAACATTACCAACAGTTTGTACACATGAAAAAAATTATGGAAATCATTTTAATTTTTGTCGGTGTTGTTGTTTGGTTTCTCCTTTCGTCGAAATGAACTTTATTTAAAATACTTTTCTTTATTCAACTTCTAAATAAGGATGCAAAATCTCGGCTAATTCATTGAGCCAATAAAACCCTTTTTCTAAGTTTTCTTTTTGCGCGTAGACATATCCTCTTTCATCATCTCTCAGAACAACTAAAGCGATGGCATAATTTAATTGTCGTATGGCTTTTGCCAAATCTTTAGCATCAATAACATTATTAAAAAAATCTAAAAGTCTTTTTTCTGTTTCTTTCGAAAGATCTCCTGTAGCCATTGTCTTATTTTTTAAAGCTATCAAATATAATACTTTTGAGCGCATAAATGTGACCTAAGCAAAAATAAATCTTAGGAATTTTGAAATATGGATATTTCACAAGAAACCTTTATTGCAAATCTTGGCGTTCACATTAGACAATTACGAGAAAAGAAAGGCATGTCTCAACAAGATTTAGCCGATGATTGCGAGATTCGTAAAACTCAAATAGGTAGAATCGAAAGAGCTGAAATAAATACCACCATAAAAACTCTGGTGAAAATTGCAAATGCTTTAGATATTGAACCTAAAGAATTGCTTGATTTTCCTTTGAAATAATTTCGGCTAAAGCCTTTTCCTTAAAAAACATAAAAACCTCCAGCTAAAGCAGAAGGCAATTCAAACAGTTTGTCATCCTGACGAAGGAAGGATCACACAGTAGCTCCGCAATTTTTGTCGCTAAATTTTGTAGAGTTTCTAGTGTGACCCTTCCTTCGTCAGGATGACAAAGAAAGTCTTCAATCGCATTTTCAATTTTCAAAACAAAAAAACACAACAACGAGTTTTTATTCTAACCGATATAATTATTTTTACTTTTTTATAAATCGTCAATCAAACTAATCTAATTCGCTTCAAACTCATTATTATGTTACAAAAATCAGCTTTTGCAATTGTTCTTCTTTTGATTTTAAATTCTTGTGCTGTTCAGCAAAAAAGTCTGGAAATGAATGATTGGTATGCTTTTACCAAAACGAATCCTGCGAGACAAGAACCATCAAAAGTATATGAGTTTACAGACGGAATGATTCGTATGCACGGAGAAGACAATGGATGTTTGATGTCCAAAAAAAGCTATAAAAACTTTGAACTTACTTTAGAATTCAGATGGAATCTTGAAGAAAAGTATAAAATGAAAGGCACAAAAAACAGCGGCGTTATGTACAATATTCCATTGGATGCGTCTGACAAAATCTGGCCAAAAGGGATTCAGTTTCAAATAAAAGAAAATACGACCGGAGATTTTATCTTTCTAGATCAGGTAACAGCAAAAGTAAACGGAAAACTAATCGAAGCTGGTGCAAGTGTGGTTTCTCCAAAGTTTTTGGCAAATGAAAATGCATATGGCGAATGGAATTCTGTTGTAATCAAATCTTTCAACGGAAAAATTATGCAATATTTGAATGGAAAATTGGTAAACGAATGCACTGAAGCTTCTTCTACAGAAGGAAAAATTTCTTTAAACTATGAGCGTTCGCCAATTGATTTTAAGAATATTAGAATAAAAAATATTTCGAAAGAATAAGCTTTAGTAAAAACACAGAAAAATTCTGTTTAATTTCACGCAACCAATCTGGTATTCAAACATCTAATTATAAAAAGATTGTTATGAAAAAATTGATTTGTTTTTTGATCCTAACTTTAGGAATTCTGAGCTGTTCCTCGGAACAAGACAAAGCTTCTAAAAATTTTGAATTTACAACCGAATACACCACAAAAATAACGGTTGGCGGTGTGGTTGGCGTAAGTGATCGAACTTTTAAAATTGGAGAAACTTTTAAAGGAACTGACGAAGGTAAAGAAACCATAAACATTCAAATTGCTGAGCATTCTAAATTAAATGATGATTGCCCAAACAGCTGGTGTTATCAGGAATTTTTAGAAGTTCCCAGAGCTTATTTAAAGTTGAAGTAATACATCATTTCTATTTAATCGTATTGTTTTGTAATTTAAACCAACGACAAGATTGTGCTTACAATGCGGAAAATCTTTATGGAGTTACTTGCGAAGATTCCTCGTTCGGAATGACATACT
Organism: uncultured Flavobacterium sp.; assembly: GCF_946479975.1. The sequence goes on along the minus strand of NZ_CAMLIX010000109.1, from coordinate 7,155 downwards.
TTGCGTTAACTAAACTGCAAAAAAAACCTTTGTCAAAGTTTTAAACTTTGACAAAGGTGTCTCGTAACGTTTGGAATTTGGAATTTTAAGAATTGGGATTTAATAATGAAATTATCTTATCCGCATTCACTTCGCTATAATCATTGATATAAAAATCACAGATCGGAAGTTCTTCTTTTGTATGCGTACTCAAAACGCCAACGACTTTCATTCCGGCATTTAGTCCTGCTGTAATTCCCGAAAAAGAATCTTCGAAAACCACACAATCAGACGGAGAAACGCCAACACGCTCTGCCGATTTTAAATACACTTCGGGATTGGGTTTATGAAACGTAACGTCTTCGCTTGACATCATCGAATCCATTTTTTGGTCGAGTTTCAGGAAATTGGCAATCAAATCTAAATTGGCGCGCGGTGCAGATGTTGCAACAGCCGTTTTGAATCCTCGTGATTTTAGTTCATCCAAAAATTGCATATAATGCGGAATCGTTTCGACTTTGTCTTTGTAAATCTCACGGAACATTCCTTCTTTTTCGTCTTCTAATTTGATCAGTTCTTCTCCCTCAATCGGACGTTTGAAGAAATGCGTCATGATGTAACTATTATGTTTTCCGTACATATGTTCTTCAAATTCTTCATTGGTGTACGGAATTTTATATTTATCGAAAAAGGCTTCAAAAGCGACTACATGATGTGGATTGGTGTGGCAAATCACGCCGTCCATATCAAAAATTACACATTGCTGGCTCATAATTTTATTTTGTTTTTTAACGGTTGCAAGATAAGGGTTTTTCCGCGGAGATGCGCGGCCGTTTCTCGCAGAGATTTGCGGAGTTTTTTTTGAATCTCGCAAAGGCGCAGAGACGCAAAGTTTTTTAACCAATGCTTATTACGTACTGTTTGTCATTTCGACCGAAGGGAGAAATCACACTAGTAACTCGACAAGGAATTTTCCAATCTGTGCAGAATCCCGCGTGTGATTTCTCGTTCCTCGAAATGACAAACTACACGGAATAACGTGTTGCTTTTTGGAATTTGGTCCCGAAGCCTCGGGATTAAAAATTTGAAATTTGCGTTTTAGCCTATCCAAATTTTACTTTTAACCAAAGTCATCGTCTGTCTCAAATGCTGATTACACGCAATTAGAATAATCAAAACTACTAAACCATAACCAACAACAGTATAAATTTCCATATCGGCCAATAAAGTGGATTGTTTAGAAATGGTTCCGAAGAGCTTTTTCATAGCCAAAACATTCGCATTATCTGCAGAATATCCTTTGGCAATAAAACTTTGCGTTGTTGAAGCAATGACGTTTTGAGCTTCGGGATTATCGCCGGTTACGAATTGGCTTAGTTTTAAAAAGTGTTTTTTGTTCAAGAAAACCATCGCATTCTGCATGACACAGAAACCAATTGTACTTCCCCAAAAACGTCCTGAAACTCCAACAATTCCCGAAGAAACCGCCATATTTGCCGGAACCGATGATGTAGTAAATAAGATGAGCGGAACAAATAAAAATCCAACACCGATTCCTTGCAAAATATAGGGAATAATAATATCGCTTAGCGCCACATCTGGCACGAAAAGAAACGTAAACCAGAAGTGAAATATCGCAATAAGCGTAAAACCAATCATGAAAATAATTTTAGTTGAAACGGATTTCATCAGGAAAAAAGCGGCTAAAATAAGTCCGATTACGTTTCCTAATCCATTTATGTACTGCACGCCCGCCACACGCGATGGATCCCAATTCCAAATAGAAAACATTGCCGAATGGCAAAGACTCAATGTCGCCCTGCTGATATAGAAAAGGAAAAACAATAGAAATCCGATGCGCAGATTGGCGTATTTTATGACTTCAAAATTAAAACTTGGTCTTTTTACCAAACGCTCTTTAAATATGAATAAGCCACCTGTAATGAGCGAAACCATCAGCATTAAAACCATTTCTGAAGATTGGAACCAATATTTTTTCTCGGCATAAACAAAAAAATAGGCACCGCAAAGAATCGAAATTAAAACCAAAAAATAACTCATCCAGTCGATTTGATACAACGGAATCTTCTTTGTAATTCGGTGCCCTCTGAAAGTAACTAAGATTAAAAAGACATTTAAAACCTGCAGTCCCCCTGAAACATAAAGCATGTATTTCCAGTCGTAATGATCTAGAAACCAAACGGCAATATTCATAATAAACGGCGTGGACAACAACAGCGAACCGTAATAAAATGAAAACCCAATAATTATGGCATTTTTAGAATTAAACTGCTCAATAAGCAATTGTCTGATTGTAATTACAGGAAGTGCCATCAGAATTCCCTCGGCAACTCTCATCAATAAGAAAATCGGAAAACTTGTAATATAAGCCGACGCCACAATCGTTATTCCGATTAACGAATATACCGCCATCAAGTAATTTTTTGCAGGGAAAAAACTCGAAAATCGGCTTTCGATCAAAATGGTTGCCAGCAGCGTTCCATATGTAACGCACATTGCAAATTGCAAATCTTCAGGCTCAATATCCAGAAAACTTGCCGCATAGGTTACGTTTGACGTGTAAACGCCCAATAAAATCATGGAATGCAGCAAACAAACGAACAAAATAAGAATGATCGCCCATTTTGGAACCCAAGATTTAAATATACTTTTATCTTCCATTTTATTTGTGTGCAGCAACAACCGTAATGTTCATTCCTGCTCTTAAAAAATCGGTTTGTTTGTCTTGTTCTTTTAACTGAATTCGAACCGGAATTCTCTGTTCGATTTTTACGAAGTTTCCAGTTGCATTATCAGGAGGAAGCAACGAAAATCTCGCACCACTCGCAGGCGATAATGAAGCAATTGTTCCCACAAAAGTTTTGTCGTTTATGGCATCAGCCTTGATTTCGACTTCTTGCCCAACGGTTAAATATTGCAATTGTGTTTCTTTAAAATTGGCTGTAATCCATTTTTCTTTACTTACAATAGAAAGCAGAGACTGCCCTTCTTTTACCATTTGTCCTGGCTGTAAAGTTCGTTTTCCAACCCAGCCGTCATAAGGCGCTGTAATAATCGTGTACGAAAGAAATAATGCCGCATTATCTGCAACAGCTTGTTTTGAAGCAATATTAGTTTGCGTTGTTGGAACATTTGCTTCAGCAACAGAAGTACTCAAAGTAGCGGAGTGAATTCTGTTTTTCATTTCTGAAAAATGTGCTTGCGCCGATTCATAATCTGCCTTTACTTTTTCTAATTGCTGAGAAGTTGCTGCTTCCTCTTTTACCAAAGCTTTATACCTTTCGAATTCTAATTTGGTTTTCCAAAGATTCGATTTTGCAGCATCCAATTGCGATTCGTTAATTGCCGTTGCACTTGCAGTATTAATGGCGTTTTTCTGCGCCACAACGCTATTTTGCTGTGCGTTTTGAACATCGGCCAAAGCCACATTCAATTTCGATTTGTATTCTCTATTATCAATCACGACCAAAGTATCGCCTCTATGTACAAACTGATTTTCGTTAAAACGAACTTCCTGCACATAACCCGTAATTCTCGACATAATTGGTGTAACGTATTGCTCCACCTGAGCGTCATTGGTTTCTTCGTGATTTCGATTAAACACATAAAACCAAATTCCTAAAATAACTCCGCTTATTACCAGCGCACACGCAATCACTGTTATCAATATATGAAACGTTCTATTTCTCTTAGTTTCATTTTTTATTTTTACCATCTTTTTTATTTTTTATCTCTAATCTTCCCCGGATTAATCCCGAAGCCTCGGGACGACGCTACAATATGAATTTTTCTTTTCTAATCTTCCCCGGATTAAAATCCGGCGCTACAATATGAATCGTTCCTACGGAACTTTTTTATAAGTCTTAAATTTGTGGCATAATCCCAGCTGTTCGCATCATTTCATAATGTTTCAAAACAGCATCCAAATGTGTAGAAATCTTGTTGTATTTCGCCTGAAGCAAAGCATTATCAGCATCAACCATTTCGGTAATTAAAACCAATTGATTTAAATATTTCAACTTTACAATTCGGTAGTTTTCATTGGCTAAATCCAACGCTTTATCAACAACCACAAACTTTTCAAGGATTTCCTGATATTGCGTGTGTTCTTTATACAATTGATCCTGAATTTCATCTTTTATGATTTCAGAATTCATTTGTTGCATTTCGATTTTGGTATTCGCCTGCGCAACTTTCGTTTTGTTTTTATATAATGAAGAAAGATCAAAACGAGCCTCAATTCCCACCTGACCTAAAGTGTACAAATAAGGATTTGGCGGAAAAAATTTGTAGTTTGGATAATAAAAACCATAATTTCCGAAGAAGTTTACGCTTGGCAGATAATTTCCTTTTACCAGTTTCAATTCGGTTTTACTGATTTCCAATTCCTGACTTGCCATTCGCATTTCTTCGTTTTGAAAAGCTTTATTTAGATAAAAATCATACGGATCTAAACCATTTGTTTCGTCTAAAGTTGCCGTTGTGTCGATTGCAATTTCTTCATTTTCTGGAATCTGAATCAACGTCTTCAGATCGTGAAGTGCGATTTTAATGTTTTTGGAGTTTGTAAGCGCATTCAATTCGCGATCTGAGAGCTGTAATTCGGCACGTATAACTTCATTTTTGGTTATCGTTCCATGTTTTTGAAGTGATTGTACTTCTTTTAACCGGTTTTTCTCTTCTTTGATGTTTTCTTCAAATATCTTTTGAAGTTCCATCATTTTATAAATCGCCAGATAGTTGGCCACAACTTGCAGCTCAATATCATTTTCTGTTTTTTCCGATTTTATTTTTGCAATTTCGTTTTCCTGATTTGCAATTTTAATCGCATTGTTGATCTTGTTTCCAACGTAAATTGGCATTTTAAAAGTCGAATTTACTTCGTAGATTTCAGGAATTGCCTTGGTGACTTCTTTTCCGTTCAAGAAACCATTTCCTTTAAATTCTGTGATGTTGGTAATTCTCGAATACATGCCGTTGACTTCTACATCTGGCAGTCTAAGTTCTTTTCTTTCTTTGATGTTTTGCTCAGCGAGCGTAATCTCCAGTTGAGATTTAAGGACTTTTTTGTTGTTTTCCTTCGCCAGTTTCATTGCTTCTTGTAAAGAAACCGTATGAACTTCCTGAGCTTGTAAACTATTGAATACTAATACCATTAGTAAAATCAATAAGCTTCTGGGGAAACAATCTTCTTTAGAGTTTGTTGTTTTAAGGAACATGAGTCTTTGAATAATTTATGTTGCAAAGTTCCTTCATTTTTTTCGTGACTGATAATCATAAAAAGCCAACAACATATTCATTTCGGACAAATGTTAAATTCCATTTTTCGAAAACGTTATATTAAGATACTGAAAAACAGTTAATTAAAAAGCGAACTTGTTTCACGCAGATTTAAAGTGATTTAAGCAAATGAACGCGGATTTTTATTTTTTACTCTCGCAGATTTGGCAGATTGAGCAGATAAATTTAAAAAATCTCCCAAATCTGCAGAATATGCGAGAGAAAATTTTCAGCAAAGAATAAAGAAAATCTGCCAAATCAGCTTAAATCCTTTTAAATCTGCGTGAAACAAAAAATCTATTTCCCGCGCTCTAAAATTTCTTTTCCATTAAGATAATCAGAAGGTCTTTGACCTAAAATCTTGAAGAAAGTATTACTGAATGTCGGAACACTATTGTAACCAACTTCAAGGGCTACCTCTTTTACAGAAAGTTTTCTTTCTAACAAAAGTTCGATCGCTTTTAGAATTCTGCGAATGGTATAATATTGAATGAAAGACATTTTAAGATCTTTTTGAAACAAGCGATACAAAGAGCGTTCGCTAAAGCCGAATTCATGAGCAACATCAGCAAACAGAATTGTTTCTCCCAAATTATTTTCAATATGACGAAGGATTTTCCCCAGTCGTTTATCTTTAGGCTGAGGCAATTCTAAAGGAAGATTATTGGTGCAAATTTGAGGAAGAATTGCTTTTATGGCTTTTGCAATCACGAAATTCGGAGTGTTTTTTTTCAAATCGCCATTCCACTGATTGGTGAAAAGCATCATTTGAAGTAGCAAATTATTGACCGGATAAATGCCTTCCTTTTTATAAAACTCATTTTCATCCTTTTCAACCGGAAAATATAGATTCCGCATCATTACATGTTCCGATTTTGGTTCAATGCTATGCTCCAATCCAGCGGGAATCCAGATAAAATGTCGTGCAGGTAAAAAATAAGATTTCGTTTCGGTTGTTACAAAAACCACATCTCCTTCTGCATATAGCATTTGTGCTTTTTCATGTTTGTGCGTTGGAACCAACAATTCGCCCATTATATCATGATGACAGTAAATGCTTTTTTTATCGGCATCGACTTTAGTGAGGTAGTATTTGTCTACTTTGAATGTTCCTTGTTCCATAATATAAAGGTAGGGAAGAATAAATTCCAAAACTCAAATTCCGAATTCCAATTTGCCTCACAGTTTGTCATTTCGACCGAAGGGAGAAATCACACTAGAAACTCTACAAAGTAATTTTTCAATCTGTGTCGAATCCCGCGTGTGATTTCTCCCTTCGGTCGAAATGACAAAACTAGGTGGATTTACTCAAAAAAATATAAAAAAAAATGCCTCTCATAATGAGAGGCATTTTACAAACTTAGGCGGTCTGGACGGGACTCGAACCCGCGACCCCATGCGTGACAGGCATGTATTCTAACCAACTGAACTACCAAACCCTGCGTTATTGTGGGTGCAAAAATACAACAGAATTTCGTTTCTGCAAGTGTTTTTGAGAATAAAAATTTAATATTTTTTTAATAACCTAAAATCCAATATTTTAAAAATTATTGTTTTATTCAAAAAGCAGGAATTTTCTTTTATTTTGCCGAAAAGTCCGCAAAGCTTTATAAATTATAAGCTTTGCGGACTTTGTATTCTTTAAAACATCTTTGTGAACTTTGCGTATTCTTTGCGCACTTTGCGGTAAATCTCTGTAGAATTTCTATCTAGTGCGATTTCTCGTTTCAGTCGAAATAACAAACTGTACGATCAAATTGAATTTGGGATTTAATTTTGAGATTTCAAAATCATTGGAATTTAACTTTTACAAAAGGTCCTAAATCAAAAAAGCCATCCACAAAAGTGGAAAGCTTTTCATTGGTCTAACTACTA
>NZ_CAMLIX010000108.1 GCF_946479975.1 uncultured Flavobacterium sp. | reverse complement strand
GCTTCCCGGAAGATAAATATTTTTGAAAGTAAAAATAATCTGTTTTTGTTTGATAATCGTATCGAGACAACTCACGGTTGGTTCTTCGCCCTTTGGGCAAATCGGACATTCTGGATACATGCTTTCGATCTGAAATGTTTTCTTGTCAAACATATCGGGAACATCAGTTTCTAAACGAATTTTTCTCGCCGGACCTTCACCGTTATTTTGAAAACGAGTTTTAAAGTTAACTCTCTTAAAACGCACCAATCTGTAATTCATAAACCTTCCGTTAGATCCCATTTTGTTAGGATCGTGAGACGTTACGATTTCCATTTCCAGATTTTTTACTTTATGGTTTTTATAACTTCGATTCGGAACAAAAATACCGCGCATCGTCACCGTCGCGCTCGTATCTTTTATCATTTCTAGAGTCGTTTTGAAAGTATAAAAAACATTTCTTGTTTCTCCAGGATTTGCATCATCAAATTCTAAAATAGATACGTTGTGATACGTTTTATTTGCTTCTAAAAGCGATGCATCCAAATCTTCTTCGGTTGTGGTGTTTGGGTATTTTTTAGTTTTGGAATTCCCTTCGGCGGAAGCCAGAAAATTTTCAGAATCATTTAAATCATCAACAGCAGCGACTAAATTTTCTTTTACTTCACGTTCGCCTGCATAGGTTCTAAAATCGCTCAATTCGAAATTATTGTGTTTGAATTGCTTTTCATTATAGAACAAATACAACTTTCCATTAGAAACATAATTCTCGAGATTTTGATAACTTACTACGACTACCATTTCTTGTGCAGGAATAGGATCACAATTCTTTATAATCGCAAAACCATTTTGATCGGCGATAGAAGCAATGTCTTTAAAATTAGTATCTGTAATATCGTTTACAGCCACTTTTTTTGGACGTGTTGCAGGAGGTTTTCCATTGTCGTAATTGTTGATTACGGCAAGTCTTGTGGTGTAATTTCCTTTCTTTTTATAGACATGTTTAGGTTCTGCTTCTTTGCTGTAATGTCCGTCGCCCAATTCCCATAAATAAGAATAACTTGGTTTTGGCGCACCCGCAATCGGAATCAAGGGTGGGGTTTCTGGCTTAAAACTAACCTGATTTCCATTTTGTATAAAACCAATATTGGCTCTTCGGGTTATGGTGTCTTTTACTTTGTTTTGACCTATTGCGAGAATAGAAAATAGAATCAAGAAAATAGACAGTTGTGGTTTCATAACTAGATAGTTTTTGGGCGTTAAAAGCTTCATAATGAATTTTAAAACTGGATTAAATGTAAAAAAAAGTGATGAGCAAATCATCACTTCTTCTTAAAAAAAGCATTTCCAAGTTACTGTATGGCATTAATTGCAGCAACGAGTTGAGCTTCGGTACCTACTGTTGTTTCGGCAAGAGTAAAGTTGTAAACCGCATTTGCTGTTGTTGTCACACCTTTTATAGCATAACGCCAGTTTCCATTGTCTTCTGTCGCAAAAATAATGTGACAAGCAAGACCAACCGGAATTTGTCCGTAATGTTCGCTAAACAATCCTTCGGCAGTATAGGTGTCTAATTTAGCCAAAGCATTTTTTCCTTCACCATCATAAGAAAGGTAAACGGCGCTGTTTGTATTATCATAACCTTCTGGAACATCAACTAAAATAGTTGTTTTAGGTCTTGGATCACTATAAAAACGGTCCACATTTGTCCATCCGAAGTTGCCAAAAGTCACATAATAATTGTTTCCTTCGCCTTGCACACCACCTTTTCCGTCTGCGCCTCGGGCATCTTTCCATGCTAATTCTCCAGCTTCATCAACAACGCCAGTCCATAAGGTCATTAAGTTATCAAAACCATCTGTTAAAGCCGTTGGAACAATCATGCTCATACTGCAGGAAGTTTTTACTTCGACTCCGCCCTGAGTTGCTTTAATGAAGAATTCACCACCCGAGATTAATAAGTTTTTCTTTCCGTCGGCTGTAATTCCCATTGTAGGTTTATTGGTTACAAGCATATTTCCTTTGTCAAAAAGTTCGATAAACTCGATATCAACTTGTCCATTTACCGGATTTCCGTTTTTAGTCAAACAATCTCCGTTAATGTAAAGCTTTACACCCTTTGCGGAAGTTAAAGTCACTTGGCCATTTCCCGCCGTCATCGTAAATTTTTGTGTATTTCTTTCTACGCCTTGTTCGCTAATGCTTTTAAAAGTGGCTGCAGTTGGAGGAGAAATTTTAATGTCATCTCCATCTGTGTTATCGCAGCTTGCAAAAGTTGTCATAGCTAATAGTAAAAGTCCGATTTTTTTAAAATTTGTTTTCATGATTTCTAGTTTTTATAAATCTGGCTTGAGTGTTTCAAGTAGTTTTCAGATTTGGTTGTTAATTTTATGGTTAAATCAATTTGAGTTTTATTTTGTTACCCCTGTTTTTCATGTAAAAAGCGATCTTCAAAAGCAAAATTTATTTCTCACATACTGCGCTATGTGCATTTAAACAAGTGAAACGCCTTTTAACACTTCTTAAATCTATGTCTCTATGTGTTTGAATAATTGCCCAGAACAGTTTTTATATGGTTATATCAATTGGCTTCAAAATTTGTTACCTTATTTTTTTAAATTTTTTATTTAAGCCGATAGACATTTGTCTTCAAACAGATTTCCGTCTTCGTCGACAGCAACGAGAATGTCTCTTTTACGGGAGAATTTTAGAATAAAATAAATCCAGACAATCATCCAGAAACCTAATGTCATGCAACTAATGAATAAATGAAGACCATGGTTTATTGCTTTTTTTTCTTTGGATAAAACCACGTACGGAAGTTTTTCATTATGTTCTGTAATTATAAAACCATTGCGGGTTTTGGCAGCGATTATTTCGTAGAAACGATCTGAATTTTTCTCATTTATAAATTGGTAACTTTCCATTTCTTTTAATTTTTTAAAGGTTTTTAAAAGACTTTTGTTTCCATAGATACAATGAGCTGAATTATTGTTACCCTATGTTTTTAAAAATTTTGAGATTCTTTTTTTAAATTAGCTTTTAAAATATCTTTCTATGGATCAAAAGAAAATTCATCCTGACCAAAAATATATCGACGGAATAGCTGCAAATGATTCGGCTGTAATCGAAATGATATATAAAAAGTATGCTCCAAAAGTGGTTCAGTTTATAACCAATAATTCTGGAGATCGAGATCAGGCTCAGGATGTGATTCAGGAAATTATGATTTTGCTTTTTAATCAGGCGAAAGCCAAAAAACTACAATTAACTTGTCCGTTTGATGCTTACTTTTTTTTACTGTGCAAAAGACGCTGGCTGAACGAATTGAAAAAATCATCGAACAAAGGGGTAACAATTTATGAAAACGCAGTATCTATAACTGAATCTGAGCATGAATTGATTACAAAAACCGAAGAATTTGATGAAAAACAAAAGCTTTTTGATACCATGTTTCAAAAACTTGGAGAGAAATGCCAGGAAGTTTTAAAACTCAGCTTCAGCTTAAAATCGATGGAAGAAGTGGCCGAAAAACTCAATGTAACTTATGGTTATGTCCGAAAAAAGAAATCGTTGTGCGTGGGACAATTAACGCAGTGGATTCAAGAAGCGAAAAATTTTAATTCATTAAAAAACAATTAATCATGAACGAAGAACGCTATATATTATTTGATCAATATCTTCAAGGCGAAGTGACCGTTGATGAGAAAAGTAATTTCGAGAAACAATTAATTGAAGATCCAGAACTGGCATCGGCATTTGAGAGTTTTAAGGAAATGCATTTTCAATTGGAAAATAAATTCGGACACGAACAAGAACGAGAAGTTTTTAAAGAAAACCTCACTAGAATTTCTGATAACTATTTCAACGATAAAGAAACTAAAGTTGTTTCGTTTAAGCCTTGGTATCTAGCGGTCGCAGCTTCTGTGGCTATTATGTTCGGATTGTTTTTCTTTGATTACAATCATTATCCAAACTTTGAAGATTACAATCATCCAGAAAGTGCTTATTTTACAGAACGCGGCGTATCTGAAGAAACGTTGAAAAAAGCAGAAGATGATTTTAATGTAAAAAGATACGACACAGCAATTCCGCTTTTTGAAGCCATTTTAAAAGAAAATAATTCGCTCGAAATCCAGTATTTCTATGCCATTTCTTTAATGCAGGTGGACAAATTTGTAAAAGCAGAAACTATTTTTAAACAATTGGAAGAAGGAAATTCTGTGTATAAAGAAAAAGCAAAATGGAATATGGCTTTATCAAAATTGAAACAAGGAAAATATCAAGAATGCAAGGAAATTTTGCAGACTATCTCTCAGGATTTTGAAGATTATGATGATGTAGAACGTCTGTTGGAAGAATTAGACTAAAATAAATATTCAGAAAAATTTTACGTATTTACGGGAAACCTCAATCGAATTTGGAATTTAAGTTCTAAATTCGATTTTTCTTTTATAAGAATTTACCCAAAAGCGAATTACCTTAAATTAAAAACCAAATGAAAAAAGATTTCTTAGTTTTTCTTCTTTAGTGTTCTTCAAAGTGTTTTCGGTGGTTTAAGAGTTATTCGTAGAGAAAAAAATGATTTTGGAACGGGCTTTGCTATACATAAATACAGGAAAATAAAACAAAATTAGTAATCCTGATGAACGAAGGATCACACTAGTTAATTTGCGGAAAAAATGGGGGTTTTCTTTGCAAAGCTACTTGTGAGGTTCTTCGTTCATCAAGAATACAAAAATTAGGTTTTGATTTGTAAACCTTTGTCAGAGTTAATACTTTGGCAAAGGTTTTTTCTTTTTAAGAAATTCAAAAAAAGAAAAAAACTGCACAAATCTGCGTTTTCACGAAGTGAATCCGTGTCATCCTCGTCCATTTCACACGAAATTGCTATTCTTTTAATATTGTCGTAATTTTGGCACTTTAAAATTACAGCCTTGAATTCAACACCAATTATTACCGATACTCACACACATTTATATTCTGAAGAATTTGATCAGGATCGTGACGAAATGATACAGCGCGCTATTAATGCCGGAGTAACCCGTTTTTTTATTCCTGCAATCGACGCGGCCGCAACTCAGTCTATGTATGATTTAGAGAAAAATTATCCCGAAAATGTATTCTTAATGATGGGTCTGCATCCCACTTACGTGAAAGATAATTATCTAGACGAATTACAGCATGTAGAAACTGAATTATCCAAAAGAAAATTCTACGCTGTCGGCGAAATCGGAATCGATTTGTATTGGGATAAAACCCATTTAAAAGAACAGCAAATTGCTTTTAAAAGACAAATTCAACTGGCAAAACAGTACAAATTACCCATTGTAATTCATTGCCGTGAAGCTTTTGATGAAATTTTTGAAATCTTAGAAGAAGAAAAATCTGAAGATTTATTTGGGATTTTTCATTGTTTTTCCGGAACTTTAGTACAGGCATTACAGGCAATTTCGTATAATATGAAATTAGGAATTGGCGGTGTGGTTACTTTTAAGAACGGAAAAATTGATCAGTTTTTAAACCAAATCGATTTAAAACATATCGTTCTTGAGACAGATTCGCCTTATTTAGCGCCAATTCCGTACAGAGGAAAACGAAATGAAAGCAGTTATTTGGTCAATGTTATAGCCAAACTCAGCGATATTTACGGTATATCTAAAGAAGAAATTGCTACAGCAACAACTCAGAACTCGAAAGACGTTTTTGGGATTTAACCTATGCCTTACAAAACTTTAATTTTTTTTTTGTTCTTTTGCCCACTTAAACCTAAATAGATAATGCAGAGATTTGATGCCATTAGGCCTTTTTATGATTCAGAAATAAATGAAGCACTTCATGGTGTTGTCAATCATCCTATGATGAAAGCCATGATGAATTTTACTTTTCCGGAGGTAGAAGATGAGGTTTGGAAAGAGCAGCTTAAGAAAACACATTCTATTCGTGATTTTCAATGCAATTTTATTTACAATACAATCCAAAAAGTACTTGAAAAAAGCTCTGAAGGATTAACAACTTCTGGTTTTGACAAGCTGGAACCAAATACTTCTTACTTATTTATCTCCAATCATAGAGATATTCTTTTAGATACGACTTTATTAAATGTCTCTTTATTTGAACATGGTTTAGTTATGACAGCTTCGGCAATTGGAGACAATTTAGTGCAAAAAGCTTTCTTGGCAACTTTAGCAAAATTAAATCGAAACTTTTTGGTTTTAAGAGGGTTAACACCTCGAGAAATGTTACAGAGTTCAAAATTATTGGCGGAATATATGGGCCAGTTACTGCTTCGCGAAAATCGTTCGGTTTGGATTGCGCAAAGAGAAGGAAGAACAAAAGATGGAAACGACGAAACCAATCCAGGTGTTTTAAAAATGATTGGAATGGGTTCTGACGAAAAAAACTTAATGGATTATTTTAAGAAATTAAAAATCGTTCCAGTTTCTATTTCTTACGAATATGATCCAACAGATGTTTTGAAAATGCCTCAATTAATGGCAGAAGCAAACAACGAAGTTTACGTAAAAGAGAAAAACGAAGATTTTATGACCATTTTAAGTGGTATTATGGGAACTAAAAAAAGAATACATATTTCTGTTGGCGATGTTTTAGATACTCAAATCGATAAGATTGTAGCAGAAAATGACAATGCAAACAAACAGGTTCAAGCTTTGGCACAAGCGATAGACGATGCTATTTTGAAAAACTATCAGCTATGGCCGACTAATTTTATTGCTTACGATATTATAAACGAAACAGATAGATTTGCTTCTAAATACAAAGAAAGCGAAAAACAACTTTTTGAGCGTCGTTTAGAAATGAGAATCGGAAGCGATAATCCTGTTACAAGACAAGGATTTTTGGCCATGTATGCCAATCCGGTTGTCAATAAATTAAAATACCAAGATGTCATCTAAAGCAAAAATACTATTGATTTATACCGGAGGAACAATCGGTATGAGCAAAGACTTTGAAACTGGAGCGCTTAAGGCGTTCAACTTTGGCAAATTAATTCAGAAAATACCAGAAATTAAACAATTGGACTGCGAAATCGAATCAATATCATTCGAACATCCAATTGATTCTTCTAATATGAATCCTCAAATGTGGACAAAAATTGCCACAATTATTGAGGAAAGTTACGCTGCTTTTGACGGATTTGTGGTACTTCACGGATCAGATACAATGTCGTATTCGGCTTCGGCATTGAGTTTTATGCTGGAGAATTTAGCAAAACCAGTTGTATTTACAGGTTCGCAATTGCCAATTGGAGATTTGCGTACCGATGCAAAAGAAAACCTGATTACGGCGATTCAAATTGCGTCGCTTTTAGAAAACGGAAAACCGGTTATAACAGAAGTTTGTTTGTATTTTGAATACAAATTATACCGTGGGAACCGAACTTCTAAAGTAAACGCCGAACATTTTAGAGCTTTTACAGCGCCAAATTATCCAGAATTGGTAGAATCTGGCGTTCATTTAAAATTGAATAAACATTTATTTCTTCCTGTAAATAAAGATGCGAAACTAATCGTTCATAAAAACTTAGACAATCACGTTGCCATTATAAAAATGTTCCCAGGAATGAGCGAAATTGTTTTGGCTTCAATATTGTCAACTCAAGGTTTACGTGGCATCATTTTAGAAACGTACGGTTCAGGAAATGCACCAACGGAAGATTGGTTTTTAAATTTAATCGAAAAAGCAATCAAATCTGGAATGCACATCGTAAACGTAACCCAATGTTCTGGCGGAAGCGTAAACATGGGACAATACGAAACGAGCACAGCGCTAAAATCTTTAGGCGTCATTTCTGGAAAAGACATTACTACAGAAGCCGCAATTACAAAATTGATGTATTTGCTTGGACATAATATTCCACAAAACGGATTTAAGGAGATTTTTGAGACTGCTTTGCGCGGGGAAATATCTTAAAGTTAAATTCCAAGTTTTTTAAAATTCCAAATTCCAAAACTTTGTGTGAAGCAAAATTTTGGAATTTGGAATTTTTTTTTTGGATGAATTAACAAGTTTAGTTTGTCATCCTGACGAAGGAAGGATCACACACGAAACTCTACAAAGATTAGCACTTATTGGAACGGAGTTACTTGCGAAGATTTCTCCTTTGTCGAAATGACAATATTGTGGATTATTGGAATGTTAAAGAACTTTGTCAAAGTTTTAGACTTTGACAAAGTTGAACGTTTAGTTTTGTCATCCTGACGAAGGAAGGATCACACACGAAACTCTACAAAGATTAGCACTTATTGGAACGGAGTTACTTGCGAAGATTTCTCCTTCGTCGAAATGACAATATTGTGGATTATTGGAATGGTAAAGAACTTTGTCAAAGTTTTGAACTTTGACAAAGTTGAACGTTTAGTTTCGTCAGGATGACAAGATTGTATGTAATTGGAATTTGGCCTTTAATTTTTGGAATTTGAATAAGTTACCGGACAAGACTCCAAATCTTCAACTACTTTATGTTTTTTATAATACAAATAAACAAGTACAGAAATAATACAAATAACACCTTGAATTGCAACCGTAGTTCTAACGCCAAGCGAATGAGAAACGTAACCAATAATTAAACTTCCCACAGGAATCATTCCTTGATACGCCATCATATAATAACTGATGCTTCTAGAACGCATATTGACAGAACTGTGGGTTTGAATATAAATATTGATAGAAGAAGTTTGACCCATCATTCCGATTCCGCTTAGCATCATACAGATTAAGGCGATTGTAATACTGCTTGAAACTGCTAGAATAATTACACTGAATCCCAAAAGTAGACTTGCAGCAATCATCAACTTATTCATGTTTTCAGAAGATTTTAGATTTGCCAAATAAATGGCTGATAAAACAGAACCAATTCCGGCGGCGCTTTCGAACCAGCTGAAAGTTTCGGCATTTCCGTTAAAAATATCTTTCGCAAAAACCGGCATTAAAGTGTTGAATGATATTACGAATAAACTGCTGCAGGTTAACATCATTAGCATTCTTGCCATTTCGGCTTCTTTTTTAACGTAATCTAAACCTTCAATAAAATCCTCTAACATATTCAGTTTGTTTTCGGCTTTAATGTGCGGTGTAATTTTCATCATCATTAAAGAAATCAAAACTGGAATGTAGCTCACAAAATTCCCAATAAAACAAATGTCTTCGCCATATTCGTGCAGAATAATTCCCGCAAGCGCAGGACCTGCAATACGTGCAAAGTTGGTTAAAGTTGAATTTAGTGCAACCGCATTTGGAAGATCTTCTTTAGTGTCGACAATATCAATCATCATCGTTTGGCGGCACGTCATATCAAAAGCATTGATGATTCCTTGAATAAGGCTTAATGCCAAAATAAAGTTGATATTGTATATTTTAAGATATATCAGCAAAGCTAAACTTCCTGCCTGAAGCATCGCTAAAGATTGTAAAAACAACATTGTTTTGTGTCTGTCGTAACGGCCGATTATACTTCCTGCCAAAGGCGCCAGAAATAAAGACGGAATCATACTTAAAAAAGTAGCTAATCCCAATAAAAAGACTGATCCTGTTATGCTGTAGACCATCCAGCTTACCGCAGTTTTCTGCATCCAAGTTCCGATAACAGAAACAGATTGACCGTAGAAAAACAACTTGAAATTTTTTGATTTTAAGGCTTTGAACATGACTTTAATTATTTAATACAAAGGTCGGGATTATGATTTCATTAGAAAAATTAATAATTTTACTGATAATAATTAGTAAAACTTATCAATATGGAAATTTATCAATTACAATATTTTATTAAAACGGCTGAGGTTTTGCACTTTACCAAAGCAGCAGAATTGTGTTTTGTAACGCAATCAGGACTTTCGCAGCAAATAAAAAAACTAGAAGAAGAATTAGGTCTGCCGTTATTTAAGCGAATTGGAAAAAAAGTACAATTGACAGAAGCGGGTTCTGTGTTTTTAATTCACGCCAAAAAAGTGGTTGAAAATGTAGAAAACGGAAAACAGGCAATCGAAGATTTGAACGAAATGATCGGCGGTGAACTTAGAATTGGCGTTACTTATATTTTTGGTTTATTGATTTTACCTGTCGTTCATTCATTTGCGAAGCAATATCAAAACCTTAAAATTGTTGTGGAGTACGGAACAAGTGAAGGTCTTGAACAAAGATTATTGAATAACGAATTGGATGTAGTTTTGATTATTTCATCGCATCCAATTGAACTTCCGATTCAGAAAGTGCCTTTGTTTACTTCAAATATGGTTATGGTGGTTTCTAAAACGCATCCTTTGGCTCATTTAGACAAAATTGCCTTTAAGAAAATGAATGAAATTGAATTGGTTTTACCAGGAAAAGGCTCAAATTCAAGAGAGTTTGTCGAAGAATTGTTTCAGAAGTTTAATATGACGCCCAAGATCTCGATTGAATTGCATTCGATTCATGCATTATTGCAAATGGTACAAAACAGCGATTGGGCAACGATTGTGGCAGAAAAAGCTTTAAAAGGCTGGGATCAGCTCAAAGCGATTCAAATTACTGGTGTCGCAACCAAAAGAGAGTCGTTTATGCTGACGATTGGCGGTTACCAGAAAAAAGCAGTAAAATTATTCATGGAAGAATTTAGAAAAAGCATTTAAAGTAACTTGAGTTTAGACTTTGTAAACTCGATTTTTTTTGTTTCTTTGCAGACCACAATAGAAAGGTGTCCGAGTGGTTTAAGGAGCTAGCCTGGAAAGCTAGTATATGGGTAACTGTATCGAGGGTTCGAATCCCTTCCTTTCTGCAAGATAAAACCCCGCAATTTCATAAAATGAACTGCGGGTTTTTTATTTTTAAACTATTTTTGATTTAAGATTAGATTGTTTTTTAATATCTTAAATAACCTCTATGTATAGCTACTTTTTTCGCCCTGGATATAAATCAAAAGAACTTTTGATTGAAGTTTTTGATGGAGCAGAAAACGAAATGTTTATTTCTGATTTCTTGGATGCAATTTCAGAACTGAATCCGATAATGATTGATATTTTGGATTTTTGGATGAACGATGAGGTTTTAATGACGTATGATTCTGAAGTCAGAAAATTTACACTTTCAAAAGACATCTGGGGTTTTGCGTTTATTACTGCTGATGAGAATCAGGAAGGTTTAATTCGCATAAATTCAATTTTGAAAAATTCCGAATTATTTGAAAAAGTTGAGGTTGATTTTGAAAAATACAAATAAGGTTTTTCTACAATTTGATTTCAAATAAACTAAAAGAACCTTCCTTATAATGTTCTGGTAAGTCGGTTGTCCATTCGATAGTACTTATTCCTTTGTACTCGAAACCACAGCTGGTGTAATATTTGTTTATTCTTTCGTTACCGCTGTGTGTGTCAAGACGAATATAATCTTTGCTGTTTTCTTTGGCATATTCCTTTACCCATTCTATAATTTTTTTGACGTAAGACCGACCTCTAAATTTTGGATTTACAGCAATACGATGTAAATAAACCGCAGGATCTTTGCTGGCTTCTTTCCAGATTATTAAATCATCGAAAGTAAGTACAAATGTACAAGCAATTTCGTTTTCCTCTTTGATTATAAAGTGACGGTTTTCGGCAATTTCCTTTTCTATTAATGCTCTTTCAAAACCCCTCCAGCTTTTATTATTGACAGTTTTTTGATAAGATGTAGCTTGGTTATAAATATCGAAAACAGCATCGATATCGGGGATTGTCGTTTTAAAGAATTCCATTATTGGGTTTTATTTCAAATTTATGAATCTTCAAATATAAATCTTTCGGGATTTTTTAAGCAGTTGAAATATTTAATTTATGTTTTTTTTATCAGAATGCAGCCAGACTACATTTTGTTCTGATTGATGATTTTGACCAATAATATCCTTATATAATTCTGGTCTTCTTGCTTTTATATATCGGTGTCCTCCAGCCTGAGTACATTTTTCAGGAGTAATAACTGCTGTTGCAAAAGAATCGTCAAAAGTTTGGCATTCTGCAAGAATATCTCCAAAAGGATCAATAATCATAGAACAGCCGTTTTTTAATTGGTCATCGTCCATTCCAATTGGATTTGAAAATACTGCGTAAACAGCGTTGTCATAAGCTCTTGCAGGAAGCCATTTCATTAACCAGTCACGGCCTTTCATTCCGTTAAATTCTAAACGTAAAGAAGTAGGATCAGTTTTACGGTTTTCCCAAAGCTGAGGTGAAACAAAACCAGCACCGGGGCGGGTAGAAGGTGTGCACATTGTGACGTGAGGCATAAAAATAATGTCGGCTCCCAAGAGTTTGGTAGCACGGACATTTTCAATGATATTATTGTCGTAGCAGATTAAAATGCCACATTTCCAGCCTTCAATTTCAAAAATACAATACTCATTTCCGGGTGTTAGATGAGGATTTATAAAAGGATGGAGTTTTCTGTATTTTGCCACTAAACCATTTTTGTCAACGCAGATGTAGGCTTTGAATAAATTGTCATTCTCATCTTTTTCAAAAAGTCCAGCGAGTATTACGATGTTGTTCTCCTTAGCAATTTCTGTCAATTTTTGAGTACTTTCTCCACTCGGTATTAATTCTGCTACTTGTAACATTTGCTCTTTCGAAAGATTTCTTGCAAATGTATATCCTGTTACAGAACATTCATGAAACGAAATCACATCACAGCCTTCTGAAGATGCTTTTTGCGAAAGTTTTTTAATTACAGATAGATTATAATTTTTGTCACCACTTTTATTTTCAAACTGTGCTGTTGCTATTTTTAAATTCTTCATATTGTATAATTTAATATGAGTCAAAAATACTATGTGCAGTGTTTTAAAAATTGTACAAAACCGACATTTAGAGTATAAAAGGTGAAGATCTTTCTATTAAATTGTTAGTTAATTTTTTGGTGGTGTATAAATATTCTCCAGGTGTTATTCCAGTATGTTTTCTAAATTCTTTTATTAGATGTGATTGGTCTGAAAATCCAGCATCATAAGCAATTGAAGTCAAATTGGCCTCAGATGATTTGTTTTTAAGCAGTTTAAGGAAATGATGAAGTCTAATAATGCTTCCAAATTTCTTTGGATTTAATCCAACACTTTCTTTAAATTTTCTTTCTAGATGTCTTTCTGAAAAACCCGTGTATTCAACTAATTGTTTTACAGAGAAATGACCTTTGCAAGAAGTAATAAAATGTATAGAATTATTTATTGTCAGTTGATTATCAGTTGGTTTTGCAATAATCATGGAACTAAAAAAATAATTTAAAAGTGCAAGCCGTGATTGATTATTTTGTTGGGATAATTTTTCCTGAAGCATTACCGCTTTTTCTCCTAATATATCTTCAATAGGAACGATCAAATTGTGAAATTCACTTGCAGGAATTCCTAATAATTGATTTACCCCGTTGGGTTGAAAAACAACGATTATAAGCATTATTTGGTTTTCTGAATAGAGATCTTTAAAACCGTTAAGCTGTCCGTATAAAAATGAAGCCGGGAGATATTCTTTTGTTTCGTGTTTAATTTCAGAAATTAGTCTGCTTTTTAAAGAAAATACAAATCCAGTATTACCATCAGAAAATAAACGTAATTTTTGAACAGCATTTTCGGCATTATCTAAAAAAAGATAATGTTTAATGTAAGGAGCTAATTCTTTTGATGGTAAAATCTGCATGATTTCAAAATTAGCTTTTTTTCCTGAGAAAACTAAAAAGACCTAATCTAGCCCCGATAGCAGTGATATCCTTTTGTGTTGGGGTTCAACACAAAAGATATAACGGATAGCGGGACTAATGGTGTTTTGAAAACGGGATTTTCCTGCTTCTAAAAACACTAATTCTGCAAAGCAATTTTAATCTTAGGCATCATTTTATCGACAAACATTTTATAAGCGGTTTCTGAAGGATGCAGACCGTCTGTAGCCACAAGACTCGGATTTTTAAGACCTTCGCGAGTGATTTCTGTAATCGATACAAATGCTATTTGATTGTTGTTGCAGTAGTTCTCAGCAAAATTATTGTATTGTGTAATTTCTGCTGAAATTTGGTTGCTCTGATCGCCGGCAAGAGCTTTTCCGTATGGTGTGTAGGCGTAATCTGGGATCGAAATTACCACTACATTTCTTTTATCGCCTTTGGCAAGCATAATGGCTTTGTTGACCAATTCTGGAAATTCTTTTTCGTAAATCGAAAAGTTTTTGTGCTGATATTGATTGTTTACGCCAATTAAAAGTGTAACCAAATCGTTATTGGATTCTGGATTCTGAGACTCAATTGCAGAAAGTAAATTGGATGTTGTCCAGCCTGTTGTGGCAATAATTTTTAGCGAAATTGTGCTGGAATACATGGCGGTTAAACTCGCTTTGAGCTGCTCTGGAAAACGGCACGTTGTGCAGACACTCTGCCCAATTGTATAACTGTCGCCTAATGCTAAATATTTTAAATTGCTTGCAACCGGCGGATTTGGTGTTGTTGGAGGTGTCACAACCGGCGGATTTACAACTGGTGGAGTTGCGTTTGGAGTAGTGTTGTTTTCTTCGGCATTACAGCTTAGAAGAAATACTGAAAATATAACGGTAACTATTTGTTTAAAATGAGGTTTCATAATTTGTTTCAATTAAAGGATCACTGTAAACAAATAGTTACGTTAAATATGTGGATTTGGATTTTAAACCATTTCGGTTTTCATCGCAATTTCTTCTTCGATTGCATTCCAAAGTCCAATGCGTTTTTCTAAGGCAAGAATCGAAACTTCTTCAACTTCTTTCCATTTTTGAGCATCTTCTTCGCATAACTCTGTGATCATTTGCATTGCCATTGGTCCGTGTTCGTCGGCATCCAGTTCGATATGTCTTTCAAAATAGTAAAGCAATTTTGTCAAATCGGTTTCTGGAAGGTTTTTTTGGAAATTTTTCAGAATCTGAGTAAACATACTCGGAATCAAATCTTCTCTTCCAAAAGTAAAGGCTGCAGCTATTTCGTGTGGTTTTCCTTCTTCGATTACTCTAAAAGTAAAATCTAAGAAAGCTTTCACATTCGGGTGCATTGAACTTTGTTTGATCGCAACAAATATATTTTGAAGAGAATGTACTTCTGACAAAAAGCTTAAAACTCCAGTAGTATCTGCTCCACAGGCTTCCATTGCTTCTAGATACATTTCGTAATGACTTTGTCTTCTTCCGTCCAACGTTAAGTCGGTTTCTTCTGCAAGAACAATTTCATTGATTAAATATCTCGTTTCTGGATTTTTTGTCGCAAACCAAGGCGTTGTTGTACAGGTAAGTTTGGCTTGTAAAGCTTTTAACAAGGACATAAAATCCCAAACAGCAAAAACGTGAGTTTCTAGAAAGCTGTGTAAGTCATCTATGTTTTGAATCTTATTATATAAAGAGTGGTTTAATAGTTGGTCTTTTTGTGGTTGTATGCTTTTGTTTATCGTTTCGATATTCATCTTTGAAAAAATTTTGATGCAAAGATAAAAAGCTTCTTTGTTACAAGAAGCTTTTTAGGATTGATTTTGTATATATTTTAATAGATGTCTATTATTTAAATGCTGGAATTCCAGTTACATCCATTCCGGTTATCAATAAATGTATGTCGTGAGTTCCTTCATACGTAATAACACTTTCTAGGTTCATCATGTGGCGCATGATTGAGTATTCGCCAGTAATTCCCATACCTCCGAGCATTTGTCTTGCTTCGCGGGCGATGGTAATAGCCATGTTTACGTTGTTGCGTTTTGCCATAGAAATTTGGGCAGTTGTTGCTTTTCCTTCGTTTCTTAAAACACCTAAACGCCAAGTTAATAATTGTGCTTTTGTGATTTCGGTAATCATTTCTGCCAGTTTTTTCTGTTGTAACTGTGTTCCTCCAATTGGTTTCCCAAACTGAATTCTCTCTTTTGAATAGCGCAGGGCAGTATCATAACAATCCATTGCAGCACCAATTGCCCCCCAAGCTATTCCGTAACGAGCAGAATCTAAACAGCCAAGAGGCGCGCCCAAACCAGATTTGTTTGGTAAAAGATTTTCTTTTGGCACTTTTACATTATCAAAAATTAATTCGCCAGTTGCAGATGCACGAAGTGACCATTTATTGTGCGTTTCTGGAGTTGTAAAACCTTCCATGCCACGTTCTACAATTAAACCATGAATTCGTCCTTCTTCATTTTTGGCCCAAACAATCGCAATATCTGCAAATGGAGCATTTGAAATCCACATTTTGGCACCATTTAAAAGATAATGATCGCCCATATCTTTAAAATTGGTAATCATGCTTCCAGGATCAGAACCATGATCGGGTTCTGTTAAACCAAAACAGCCTATAAATTCTCCGGTTGCCAGTTTTGGAAGGTATTTTATTCTTTGTTCTTCGTTTCCATATTTCCAAATTGGATACATAACTAATGACGATTGAACAGATGATGTAGATCGCACGCCAGAATCGCCTCTCTCGATTTCCTGCATAATTAACC
>NZ_CAMLIX010000107.1 GCF_946479975.1 uncultured Flavobacterium sp. | reverse complement strand
GGAACAGGATGGCACGTAATTAAAGCACAAATTCACGCAGGTGGTCGTGGAAAAGGTGGCGGAGTTAAATTAGCTAAAAATTTACAGCAGGTTGAAGAAATTGCAGGACAAATTATCGGAATGCAGTTAATCACGCCTCAAACTTCTGCTGAAGGTAAAAAAGTAAACAAGGTTTTAGTAGCAGAAGATGTTTACTATCCTGGTGAAAGTGAAACTTCTGAATTTTATGTTTCTGTTTTATTGAATAGAGCGACTGGACGTAACATGATTATGTATTCTACTGAAGGTGGAATGGATATCGAAGAAGTTGCAGAACACACTCCACACTTAATCTTTACTGAAGAAGTTGATCCTTCTGTAGGTTTACAAGGTTTTCAAGCTAGAAGAATTGCTTTTAACTTAGGACTTTCTGGAAATGCTTTCAAAGAAATGGTTAAATTCATCGATTCATTATACAATGCTTACATTGGTTCTGATGCTTCTATGTTTGAAATCAACCCGGTTTTGAAAACATCTGACAATAAAATTATGGCTGTTGATGCTAAAGTAAATATCGATGATAACGCTTTATACAGACAACCAAAATATGCTGAAATGAGAGATATCCGTGAGGAGAATCCAATCGAAGTTGAAGCTAAAGAAGTAGGTTTGAACTATGTAGATCTTGACGGTACTGTAGGATGTATGGTAAACGGAGCTGGTCTTGCAATGGCAACTATGGATTTAATTAAATACGCAGGTTTTGAGCCTGCTAACTTCCTAGACGTTGGTGGAACTGCTGATGCTAAACGTGTTGAAACAGCTTTCAGAATTATCTTGAAAGATCCAAACGTAAAAGCGATCTTAATTAACATCTTCGGAGGAATCGTTCGTTGTGACCGTGTTGCTCAAGGTGTTGTTGATGCTTACAAAAACATGGGAGACGCTATCAATGTGCCAATTATCGTTCGTTTGCAAGGAACAAATGCTGAAATTGCAAAAGAATTAATTGACAACTCTGGTATGCCAATCTTATCTGCAGTTCAATTCCAAGAAGCTGCTGACCAAGTTAAAGCTGCTCTTTCTTAATTAAATAAGAAATCAAATTATATGAAAAACCATTCCGTTTTGCGGAGTGGTTTTTTTTTAACCGCAAAGTACGCAAGGTTTTTTGTTAAGTATTGTGAATATAAACGCAAAGGTCGCAAAGCTTGATCCATATAGCTTTGCGACCTTTGCGTTTATGTAGATTTCTAAATGTAAAAAATCCTTGCGTTCTTTGCGGTTAAACTCATAAAGTATTATTTCAAAACACTCGATAATTCAACCAATTCAAATGTAGGATCGTGCGCTATATATTCTCTAATCAACGCGGCATGACCAGCGCCAACTAAAATCATTATTTTATTATCTGTACTTTCAGTTAATTTCTGAATTAAAGAATACATAATTAAGTTTCTTTTATACCAATTTGCAACCAAAGATGGTCCTGTAAAATCATCTGGATTTCCAGCTCTGTTTGCGATTTCCAAATACCATTGAATGTTCTCATTTTCAAATTGCTTTGTATTGTAATACAGCATCATATCTTGTAATGAACTTTTTGTAATACGTTCATTATGATCTTTTTCAAACTTTTTTGTTGATTCATTGTTTCTTTTCATTAAATCTTTCTGATTTGCTTTTTCCATTGACATCATTAAACTGTCATAAGGAAACGAAGTATAAGCATTCATTCCGTATAATTTTTTATGATTCAGTTTTTTAGCTGTGCGAAGCGCCAGTTGCGTTATTTCGTTTTTGTTATTTTTAAAAAGACTATCAGTTTTTTTATTGTAAAACTTATCTAAATCGGCTTGTTTACTGAATTCCCATTCAACAAATATTTTATCGGGGCCAAACTTTTTGATTTTGTCACTCATTGATTCGAGTTCTTTTTGGCTCTTTTCAGATATGATATCGAAAGCCTTAAATTGTGCAACATCAAGACCTGGATTTGCATAATGAAAAGTTCCGACCAATAAAACCTGCTTTTTCTTGGTTTGAGCAGATGTCATGTTAAATGTAATAAAGACTAATAATAGAATGATTTTTTGCATGATGGTTTGTTTTTAAATTCATGACAAATGTAGGGTGTCTTTTGACCTCTATTTCTTGTTTTTGATGAACGTTGGATTTCATTTTACCAACATGAAAAATTGATAACAAAATAATTTCATATAAAGTTTTAGACTGTTCGTCACTAAAAAATGAGTTTTTAAATAAATATAATTTTCTATTTAACGCTTAATTGTATTTTTGAATCAATTATCAAAAACATGAAATCAAAAATTCCATTTTACTATCATATAATCCTTTTCTTTTTATTATTTCTGACCTATATTTTATGGGATATTGGACTAAATAATAGAGAAATAGAAATCGTTCTAAAGGCTATCTATTTAGGTATTACACCGTCTTACATGCTCGCGGTCTTTATTATCTACACGCTCAATTTTTATTTCTTTTGCGATTGGTTTTTAAATAAAAAGCGATTGGTTTTTTACATCCTTACAATTCCAGTTTCGTTATTACTTTTTACGGCAGTCCGTTATTTTTTAGAAGAAGTTGTTATGTATAATATCACAGGAGTGCATAATTATTATGAGCAAGCAAGAGAAATTACCTATTATATTAAAGACAATTTTTTCTTCGGATTACCAGCTGTAATTTTAAGCGCCTTGACTTATTTGTTTTGGCAATTTCAAACTGAACAACATCAAAATCAGGAATTGCTTTTGGAGAATAAAAAAGCCGAATTCCAGATGTTGAAAGCGCAGGTAAGCCCGCATTTTTTATTTAATACTTTGAATTCGTTTTACAGCCAATTGATTCTTAAAGATGATAAAATGGCCGATGATATTTTAGTGCTTTCTGATTTACTTCGTTACGTGATTACAGAAACGGATAAGGACGAAGCCATGCTTTCAAAAGAAATTCAATTCATTCAAAACTATATTCATTTACAAAAGAAAAGATTTGAAGATCAGTTGTTTTTAGATTTTTCAGTGGAGGGAAATTATTCAAACGAAAAAATCATTTCTTCGGCTTTAGTTCATTTTGTTGAAAATGTTTTCAAACATGGAAAGTTTAATTCTGAACAAGAAAAAGCCATTATTTCAATTCGAATAAAAGATGATTTTCTAGAGATTTCAACTTTTAATTATTTCATCGAAGGAGAAAATTATTCTTCAACCGGAATTGGTTTTGATAACCTGACCAAAAGATTAGAATATACCTATAAAGACCAATTTATTTTAGAAAAAACAGAAGAAAATAATATCTTTAAAACTTATTTAAAAATACCACTAAAGAAATAATTTATGGCTTTTAAATGTATAATCGTCGATGATGAACCGCCTGCAACACGAATATTAGAAAACTACATCGGAAAAGTAAATTTTCTGGAAAAAGTCGGCGTTTTTAATGATTCTTTAAAAGCGTTAGAATTTTTAAATACACAACAAGTCGATGTCATTTTTCTAGACATTCAAATGCCTCAATTAACAGGTTTACAGATTTCTAAAATTATTTCTAAAGATATTAAAGTCATTTTTACAACTGCTTATCCTGATTTTGCTTTGGAAGGATTTGAGTTGAATGCTGTAGATTATCTTTTAAAACCAATTGCATTTGAACGTTTTTATCAAGCGGTTTCTAAACTTAATTCTGAACCAAAAACAGAAGTTATAACCAATAATAATACTGCTCCCGATTTTTTATTCATAAAAACAGATGGTAAAAATAAATTTCAGAAAGTTTTTTTGAATGATATTTTGTACGTCGAAAGTCTGCAGAATTATGTTTGTATTCACACTGAAAAACAGCAGATTATTACACATTCTTCTTTAAAAAATGTAGTAGAATCGCTTCCTTCAACTGATTTTATTCAAATACATAAATCGTATGCGATTTCGCTGCAGCATATAGAATCAACCGATAATTTTTCTGTTTTTGTTAATGGAAAAGAATTGCCAATTGGAGCAACTTTTAAAGATGCTTTTTTTGATAAAATTGATCAAAATAAAATATAGAATAAAGCCAAATGTATTTTACCCATAGTATATCGTAGAGACGCACAGCAGTGCGTCTAACGCAAAGTTTTAACATTATGGTTACGTTGCGTAAGATGCACTGCTGTGCATCTCTACAGTAAATTCGACGCAAAAAAATAGCCACAGATTATACGGATTATACAGATTTTTAAAATCCGTATAATCTGTGGCTAAAATATATCTTTGCGAACTTTGCGTAATTCCTTGCGTGCTTTGCGGTAAAACTTTAAGACTTTTTCTTATTACCGTTTTTGAAAACTACTTTCTCTACCACAGATTGTTTTCCATTTCCTTTTGGGAATGCTTTCTTTTTAGGTTTTCCTGTCGCTGAGCCTGATTTTGACGGACTTTGATCACCTCTCGCTCTTTCGCTGTCTTTTGGTGCAGCTTTGAATTCAGGTCTGTCTTTTGAATTTTCTTTCTTCGGAATTTCGGCTTTATGTTTTGCTAAAACATCATTTGGATTCTTTGGATTTTCTTTCGTTCCTCTCAAATGAATTACCAATCCGTTTAAGAAATTACGTAAAACCTGATCACCACATTCCATGTAATTCTCATGATCTTCAGCTCTGAAAAAAGCCCCTAATTCTGATTTTGAAATTCTGAAATCCACTAATTCTAAAATTTCAACTATTTGGTCATCACGGAGCATCAGAGCCACGCGAAGTTTTTTAAGTATATCGTTATTCGTCATAATTTTTGTTTCCGTTTTTTTGTTTCAAGTTTTAAGTTTTTCAATCTTTACTTGAAGTTAAAACTTTATTACTTATTTTTTACAAAGGTACATTTTAAAAACAATTAGGAAGATTTATTTTTTACCACAAATTCCGCAAATTTTCACAAATTATATGATTTTACAGGAAGATTAAATTTGCGAAAATTTGCGTAATTTGTGGTTAATTGATGTAATTATTTAAAATGCTAACCAATTTATCTAAATCTTCTTTTAGATGATTTGCCGTAACTACAATCCGATTTAAAGGTTCGGCTTCTTTGGTATATTTAAAACTCGCTATAATTATATTTTCTTCTTTTAATTTTTGGACTAATTCTTTCGATAATAAATAAATCAAAGGATAACTTTTATCAAATTTAATATGCTCATTTTGAATTAAAATCGAATCGATATAACGTAAATTGTCCAAAAGTTTTTGATGCTGGATTTTATAAATTTCCGAAGCATCTGAAAGCGTTTGCACAAATGCCGGATTCATTCCTGCTGCGCTTGTAAAAGTTTCGAGTTCTTTTAATTCTGTGATAAATTCAGCATCTGAAGCAATTACACCGCCCGTCAATCCAAACGCTTTTCCCAGTGATGAAACTAGAATTTTTCTTTTAATTGGAAAATCGATGGAAGCATAAATTCCAGAACCGTTTTCATTGATAATTCCTAACGAATGCGATTCATCAACCACCAAAGTAATTTCCTTTTGATTTGAAATCTGTTTTAAGAAAGATAAATCTACAGGTTTGGTTTGAAAAGAAGGAACACCATCAGTCAGAATCGTTATTTTTTCTGTTTTTGAATCTAATAATCGATCATTCAATTTCTTATTTACAAAAACAGGTAAACTATTTTCAATTTGAATAGCGGAATGAATTTCATTTAAATGAAAAAAAGAATCAGTCTGCTTTTTCAATTTTTCTAAAACCAATTTCCCCGCCAGCATTCCAGAAGAAACCGTTACGGTACTTTCTGCACCAATGTGAGAGGCTAAAAAGTCTTCGCCCGCATCGTAAGCCGTTAACTGAATATTGGCGGTTCTGGAACTTCCGTAAGTGGTTCCCCATTTTAAAATGTTGTGAACGACTAAATCTTGGAATTTTTTGTTTGTTGGAAGTCCCAAATACGCAGTTCCTCCAAAATACAAATATTGCTTCTGGTCAATTTCTATAATGCGGTCTGGAAATTTTTCGACTTTCATTTTATAAAAGTGTAACTCCAGTTCCGTTTAAATCAGAATAGCTCACAACTCCATTTTTTATAGTTACTCCGGTTGCAATATCCTCTGCTAGAAGCAATGCGCCGTCCATATCTACATAATCCAGTTGTGGCAGTAAATGTGCAATCGCAGAAATTCCAACCGTAGATTCTGTCATACAACCTACCATTGTTTTTAAACCTAATTTTTTGGCTTCTTCGATCATGCGTTTTCCTGGAGTTAGTCCGCCGCATTTTACGAGTTTCACATTTACTCCATGAAAATGATTGAAACATTTCGCTACATCTTCCTCAATAATACAGCTTTCGTCAGCAATTACAGGAAGAACAGAATGTTTAAACACTTCTTTATGAGCTTCCCAATTGTCGGCTTTCAGGGGCTGTTCTAAAAATTCAACGCCTAATTTTTTTAATTCGACTGCGTTGTTTATAGTTTCTTCAACGCCCCATCCGCAATTGGCATCAATTCTAAAAATAGCATTGGTGTGTTTTCTTAGTTCTTTTACAATTTCAATATCTTCTTTTGTTCCTAATTTAATTTTATAAATGGGCCAAGGAAGTTCCTGCATTTTAGAAACCATTTTATCGATAGAAGCAATTCCTATTGTGTAATCTGTCATCGGATTTCTTTCGGTCGTATAGTTCCATAATTCGTATAATTTCTTGCCTTTTTTGCGTGCGTACAAATCGTTATAAGCCAAATCTAAAGCGCATAAAGCAAACATATCATCTTTTAAATACGGATGAATTTTTGTCCAAAAAGCTTCAGAAGTCTCATCTTCTGTAGTTTCAATAATCGTTCTGATTTTCTCCAAATCAGCAATCATCATTGGAACCGTAATATGATAATAAGGATTTGAAGTAGCTTCTCCAAAACCAGAAAAACCTTCACTTTGTAATTCAACAATTAAAGAAGGCTGAACATCAATAGATTCTCTCGAAATCGTGAAAGTGTGTTTTAATTTCAGATTGTATTCTCTTAAAATAAGTTTCATTATAGGAGTATTTTTTTATTTTTAATTAATAACCCAGCCAAAGCAGCGCTTCTGTAAAATGATCGCGCCATAATTTTTCGTTGTGTTCGCCGCCTTTTACAATTTTTGTTTTATCCAAATGGAGACAATAACAGCGTTTGGTATCTAATAAACGTTTCATTTTGGTTAAATCGTTTACCATATCGTCACTTTCTTTATCGCCGCACAAAAAATATATTTTAGTCTTGATTTTGGATTGTTTTTCTGCGAAAGCATAAATGTCGTTTGAAAACCAAAATGAAGGAGAAAAAACTCCTGCTTTTCCAAAAACATCAGGATATTTTAAAGCGCCGTAATACGAAACCAATCCGCCGAGCGAACTTCCAAAAAGAATAGTGTTTTTTGCTTTTGTTTTGGTTCTGTAATTTTTATCGATATGCGGTTTTAGAGTTTTTACGATAAATTCTAAATAATTATCAGCATTTCCTCCGCCATATTTTTCATTTTTAAAAGGCGTAAGTTCGTCGATGCGTTTTTCGTTTCCATGTTCAATTCCAACAACAATTACAGGAGCTTTTAAACTGTCTAATTTTTCATCAACATTCCATTCTCCAGAATAAGAAGTTTTAGCATCAAACAGATTTTGAGCGTCATGCATGTAAATAATGCTGTATTTTTTCTTTGTATCTTTTGAATAATTTTCAGGAAGATAAATCCAGATTTTTTTGGTGGTATTTAGTTGAGGATCTTCAATCGTAAAAGTAGAAATGTTTTTTGAAGCCGTGCTTTGTGCTTTTCCAATAGTTGAAAAAAGTATCAAAATAGCTAATAAAATCCTCGTCATTGTTCGTATTTTGTATTTATATTTAAAAGCAATATTTTAGCTAAAAATAATAAATTGATGAATACGGAAGCAGAAAAAAGAAGTTTACTTTTAGAAATGATTATGTTCGCCACAGTAGATGGGCATTTGCACAAACGTGAGCTGGATTTCTTAAGAATTGTAGCTTTAGAATTGAGTATTAGTGAAGCAGAATTTAAGGATTTATTTCATCAGGAAACAAAGCCATTACCAGTTAAATCTGAAATGCAGCGTATCAATCAGTTTTACAGATTGGCTTTATTGATGCATTGCGACGGCGTTTTACACGAAAGAGAACATACAAGCATTCAGCAAATTGCCATTCAAATGGGATTAAATCTGTCGGCAGTAAACAGAGTTTTAAAAATGATGAAAAAAGCACCAAATACAGTAATTAACCCAATTGTATTACTAGAAGTTTTTCAGGAACAGCACAATTAAGCCAGCTGTTCCTGTAGTTTTTTAATTTCATCACGAAGTTTAGCCGCTTGCAGGAAATCTAATTCTTTGGCTGCTTTTTCCATTGTTTTGCGTTTTTCGCGAATCATTTTCTCCAATTCAGCTTTAGATAAATAAGCGGTTTCTGGCTCTGCAGCAACCGGAATTGGGTGTCCTAATTCATACTCAACCAACGGATTTTTCGTAAAAGCACTTTCGATTTTTTTATTTAAAGCCTGTGGCGTAATGTTATTTTGAACGTTGAAATTAATCTGTTTTGTTCTTCTATATTCGGTTTCGTCAATCGTGCGCTGCATACTTGCAGTAATTTTATCGGCATACATAATGGCTTTACCATTTAAGTTTCTAGCTGCACGTCCTATGGTTTGTGTCAGGGATCTTTGGTTTCTTAAAAAACCTTCTTTATCAGCATCTAAAATTGCTACCAGAGAAACTTCTGGTAAATCTAAACCTTCACGAAGTAAGTTGACACCAATAAGAACATCAAAAATACCTTTTCTTAAATCCTGCATAATTTCAATACGTTCCAAAGTATCTACTTCAGAATGTATGTAACGGCATCGAATATTGACTTTGGTTAAATATTTTGCCAGTTCTTCGGCCATTCTTTTAGTTAAAGTAGTTACCAAAACTCTTTCGTCTAATTCGCATCGAACGTGAATTTCTTCAATCAAATCATCGATCTGATTTAAACTTGGGCGCACTTCAATAACTGGATCCAATAATCCCGTTGGGCGAATAATCTGCTCAACATAAATTCCATCCGATTTCTGTAATTCATAATCGGCAGGAGTTGCAGAGACATAAATTACCTGATTTTGCAAAGCTTCAAATTCCTCAAATTTCAAAGGTCGGTTGTCCATTGCGGCCGGAAGTCTAAAACCGTATTCAACAAGATTTTCTTTACGGCTTCTATCGCCACCGTACATCGCGTGTACCTGAGAAACGGTAACGTGACTTTCGTCAATCACCATCAAATAATCTTTTGGGAAATAATCTAACAAACAGAAAGGTCGTGTTCCCGGCAGACGTCCATCTAGATATCTCGAGTAATTCTCAATTCCAGAACAATAACCCAATTCGCGAATCATTTCTAAATCAAAATTGGTTCTTTCTTCTAAACGTTTTGCTTCGAGATGTTTTCCTATTTCTTTAAAATAATCGACTTGTTTTACCAAATCCTGCTGAATTTCCCAAATTGCACCTTGTAAAACTTCTGGAGAAGTCACGAACATATTGGCAGGATAAATGGTCAGTCTTTTAAACTTTTCAATTACTTGAGAAGTCTTAGTGTCAAATGATTCAATTTCTTCAATTTCATCGCCAAAAAAGTGAATTCTATAAGCATCGTCAGCATAACTTGGATAAACTTCTACCGTATCACCTTTGATTCTGAAATTTCCCGGATTAAAATCGGCTTCTGTTCTGGCGTATAAACTTTGAACTAAACTGTGTAATAATTTTGTTCTTGAAATCACTTGGTCTCTTGTAATTTCGATTACGTTTTTCTGAAATTCAACCGGATTTCCTATACCATATAAACAAGAAACAGACGCTACAACCAAAACGTCACGGCGTCCCGAAAGTAGGGAAGAAGTGGTGCTTAAACGCATTTTTTCCAGTTCTTCATTGATAGATAAATCTTTCTCAATAAAAACTCCCGTAACAGGCATAAAAGCTTCTGGCTGATAATAGTCGTAATATGAAACGAAATATTCTACTGCATTATCTGGAAAGAATTGTTTGAATTCTGAGTATAATTGTGCCGCAAGCGTTTTGTTATGCGCCAGTACCAAAGTAGGTCTTTGCACTTCTTGTATTACATTGGCAACGGTAAATGTTTTTCCGGAACCTGTAACTCCCAATAAAGTTTGATATTTTTCGCCATCGACTACACCCTGAGCCAATTTTTGTATGGCTTGGGGCTGATCTCCTTTTGGACTATATTCTGAGGCTACGTGAAAATTCATTTGTTACTGATGAAAATTAGGTTTGTAAAGATACGAAGATTGTATATAATTAAACGGCTAAAAGTTTGCCACGAATTGCACGAATTACACGAATTTTTATTGAAGTTATAAAAAAACAGCAATTGTAATTTATGAAAATTTGTGCAATTTGTGGTAAAAAAAACTTATTCTAAAAAATTAATAATCGCATCGTTAACGATTTTAGGCTGATCAATAGTTAAAAAATGTCCCGCATCTTTTACCATTTTGGTTTTACTATTTTTTAGATATTTCTGTGCTCTTTCTAAGCTTTCTTCAGAGTTGATCACATCTTTATCGCCAATTAAAACCAAAACAGGATTTTGTATCGATTCTAGATCTTTGTTAGAAAACGGATGCATTTTCAACATGCTCGAATTTGACTTTGCATATTTATTTGCTAAATAAAACTGCCTTTGATAAATACGGCTAATGTTTTCTGGATGAGTTGAAAATGTTATTAAAGTCTTACTGAATTTTTTTTCGCTAGGAAAAAGCTTCAACATTAAAGCCGAAGTTGTTTTGCCAAGCTGATCTATAAATTTAAAAGTCTGGGCTGGACTTAATAAAACAATTTTATCAATCGAATTGGGTTTTTCAGTCGCCAATAATGTCGCAATCCAGCCGCCTCGCGAAGCAGCTACAATATCAAATTTCTTTAATTTATAATATTTGAAAATCTCATTGTACCAAAGTGCAATTTCTTCTGTTGAAAGTGGTTTTGCAGTTAAATTTGATTTTCCAGGTTCCATCAGAAAATCAATTGCATAAACACGGTGATTTTTTGCCATCGCTTTTATATTAGGATACCACATTGTAGAACTGGCATCCATTCCGTGAAGCAACACTAAAGGTTTTGCATTTTTTGGACCTGCTACAACAACGTGTGCTGTTCCAAAACTCGTTTTTACATCTTCTTCGGTGTAAGGAATATTCCAAAGTTTTAAGGCTTTGTCGTAGGCTGTTTGATATTTTTGTTCTTCGTTTTTGGTTTTAAATACGTAATCTTCAAACTTTGGTTTTTTGGTTGAAGCACAACTTGTAACTAAAAATAAGACGATAAATAGGCGCGAATATAGTTTTAACATAGGTGGTAAAATTCTGTTTTGAGCCTAAAGTTACGAGTATCGCACTCGAAAAGAGTATCAGAATTTTGTTTTAAAATATCATAATTTTAAGATTTATCTTTTTTAAAAGTCAGATAATAAACCTGAACAAATGCCAAAATCGCATTCGGAATAATTACCGGCCAAAGCCACTGACTGAAATCTCTGTAATCATTTAAAAAGATGCCGTAAATAACAAAACAAATACAGCCAAACATATTGATAAGTCGAATTGTTTGAAGGTTTTTCAGTAAGAAACCACCAACAATAAAAATAGATGCGAGATAACCAATATATTCTGCCATGATCTTGGTTTTAAATTTTTTAAAATAAAAGTAGCGAAAGCAAATTATAAAATCAAGTAATTTTGTAAGATAAATTTTCTGTAATTTTTTTGGAGTTTAAACTTAAGAATGTATTTAGATTTACAAACGTATTTCAGCCCGATAGGGTTCTGAAAGCTAGGTTTAATAATTTTTATAAATATTTCGTCCCGCTGGGACTATTTGAAAGTGATTTCTTTTTTAATTTATGTGAAGGCTCCAGAGGAGCAAAATATTTATAGCAAGATTTCTCGAACGTTGTCGAAGCTCCAGAGGAGTGCAATATTCTACATTATTATAAATTCAAAAAATCTTAAAATTTCCAAGAACGTTGTTGGGCATCATTTACAAAACTCCAAGCCACAATACGACTTGTTTTTTGTCCTTGTGCCATGTCGATAGTTTTTACAGAAATGGCATTTACTTTCTTTAAAATTTTATAAATAGAAGAAAGATTTTCTTTTTTAGAAACCAAAGTTGTAAACCACAAAACCTGCGAAGGATATTTGGCACTTTCGTAAATCATTTGGGTTATGAATCCGATTTCGCCGCCGTCGCACCATAATTCGGCATTTTGACCGCCGAAATTTAAAACTGGATTTGTATTTCTTTTTTCTTTCGGATTTAAGTTGGAAACTTTTCTCGAAGTACTTTTATTGGCTTCTTCTGCAGACGCATGAAAAGGCGGATTACACATCGTGAACGTAAAACGATCTTCGGGTGTAATAATATTTTTGAATATAAAGCGGGAT
The DNA here is from genome assembly GCF_946479975.1 of uncultured Flavobacterium sp. The sequence goes on along the minus strand of NZ_CAMLIX010000107.1, from coordinate 4,118 downwards.
TCTGTCTGCTGTTGTAAACTAATTGAATCTATAAGTTTTGGATTTGCTTCAATAATTTTACTGCAATTTTCAATCGCTTTTTTGTCAGTATCGGTTCCAACAAAACTCCAATTGTAAATGCAATTTCCTAATATCGGATAGATTAAATTTGATCCCGTTCCAATATCTAATCCTAAAACAGTTGAAGTTTTTGGAATTTCGTTATGGTTACTTTCTGCTAATAAATCGGCGATGTAATGAATGTAATCTGCACGGCCAGGAATGGGCGGACAAAGATAATTTTTAGGAATATCCCAGTTTTGAATATCGTAATAGGTTTGCAGTAAAGCTTTATTTAATGTTTTTACCGCAATTGGATTACTGAAATCTACCGTTTCTATTCCGTGTTTGTTGATAGAAACAAAAGCTTTTAATTCGGGACAATTTGAAATTAATTTTTCGAAATCATATCGGTCTCTATGAAGATTTCTTGGATGTAAACTGTCTTTTTGTGAATTGTTTTCTGCTTTCATTTTCTTTGATTTCGATTGCAAAGATAGGTATTCCTTTTTTGTTTCTGGAACAGCTCCGTAGGAGTACTATATTTATAGTAGATTATATAGTGTCGGTAAATAAGCTCCATAGGAATGAAATAATAATTATGTCACCCCTACGGGGCTTTTTAATCTTTGAAATTTTCAAAAGCTATAGATATTTCGTCCCTATGGGACTTTTTTTAATCAAAACATTCCATCATAAGTAAATCTCCGTCTGTATGCGTAATACTAACAATACCATCTTTTTCGACAGAATTACTGCTTCCGGTTCTGTAGCCCATTGTAAGCGTGTCATTGTGTAATTCGTATTTTAAATTATTGGATGAAATTCCGTTTACAACACCAATTGGAATAAGAGAAATTGGAGTTTCGGCAGTGTACCATTTTTCAAATTTTCTTGGTAAAACAAATATTTTTGAATGGTCGTCTAGAATTACAATTTTGAGTGAATCGCGATGACGAACAATATTGGTAAGATTTGTAATCGTATGATCGGCGCGTTTTCCAGTTGCCCAAACGACATTTACGGCAGGAATTTTTCTTGCGACCAGATAATCGCAGGCTTTTTCAAGATCTGTTTTTTCTTGATCTTCGGTATGTACAATTTCTATTGGATATTGTGATGTTCTGTAAATTTCGGGATCAAAACCGCGATCAAAATCTCCAAGGAGAACGTCAACTTTGATTCCTAATTCGAGAACTCTTTCAATAGCAGAATCTAAAACCACTACCAGCGGCGACCATTCTAATAACTGTCCTAATAGTTCAGAACTGCAGGCAGCTCCGTTTGCGATAATTAATGCAGGTTCTTGATCGTCGCGTACAATATGGTGTGAAGACATTTAGAATTGATTTGATATATGCCGTAAATGTACAAAAGTTATGGGCTTTGCGCCGAATCAATTTGGTTAATTGGCTTTGAAAGCGACAGCATCAACTTCAATCTGCATTTTGTCGAGGGCTAATTTTGGAACAGGAATTAATGTACTGGCAGGAAATGGTTTGTTTTTCCATGTTTTACTCATTTCTTCTTCCCAGATTTTTAGTTTTTCTGAAGAATGATCTACTATTAAAATCGTAATTTTCATTACATTTTCTGGCTTTAGTTTATAGCTGTCTAAAACTATTGTTAGGTTTTTTAAAGCTGTTTGAACTTGTTCTCGAAAATCGGAACTTAAAATATGATCTTTACCCAAACCGCCGCTTTGACCTGAAATATAAACCAATTCACCAGATGTTTTTACAGAAGAAGCGTGACTGAAGCCATACGGAGTGGGATCAAAGAGAGAATCAGGATTTTTGAAAGTTTGTGCTTTTGCTTGAAATCCACATATACATAATAGAGATGCGATTAAATTTTTCATGTTTTAAAATTTAAATTAAGAATACAAAGGTTTCGTAATTCTAAATTTTAAAACATTTACATATGTTGAGGAGGAGGGAATTTTAGATTTTAGATTTTAGATTTTTTGGAATGGAGTTGTCTAAAATCTAAAATCTGCAATCAGAAATCCAAAAGTCTTCTGTGGTAATTGATCTGGCCTAAATGATAACTCAAATGTGTTGTAAGATGAACTAGGAAAAAGCCAGTGGTCATTTCTTTTTCAAAAACAATCTGCGGATAAATTGCTGTCAAATCTGTTTCGGTTAAAGAATCAAGTGCATTGTTTATTACTACAATTGTGTCTTCAATTTTTTGAATTAATTCTGATTTTGGAATATCTTTTAAAGAAAATTCTAAAGGTCGATTTCTGATATAGCCCGTTTTTCCAATTTCTGCTCCAACATAAGTGTTTAGATTTCCAATTAAATGAAGACAGAGATTTCCTGCTGAATTGGATATGTTTTTATCGATAATCCAGATATTGCTTTCGTTTTCATACGATTCAATTTCGAATTTTAGTTTATCTAAATCTCTGTTGAAAAGTATTTGTAGTGTTTGTATTAACATGTTTTTTTGCTGAAAGTTAAGAAGAATATTTATGGCATAAAATCAATTTCTGCTTTTTATTGGAATCCATATTTCTTCTTCAGAATCAGGATCATCTTTTTTATATTTTTCATTCATAACAGCAAAATGCGGTCTTTCGTCTACAACATATTCGGATTTTGGAAGCCATTCTGCAAAAATATGATGATATGTTTTGTTTGCTTCTGCCGCGGGACCTACATGAAGAAAAACCGCATACAAGCCACTTGGAACAATTAAAGTTTTCATTCCTTCTGGCACATTCTCAAAATCTGAAACTTCTACAGTTGCCCATTTTTGAAAACTTTTATTAGGATCAAATTGGTCAAAATAATTTTCGTTATAAACTTCTAACGAATATAAATTAGCGCTAATTGTATTTTTAATTTGTTTTTTATTGGGCATAAAACCGTTCCATAATTGAAACGTTTTGTTTTCTATAAAAGACATTTCGATAGAATGGCCAATAAGTTTTTTTTCGTCTAAAGTTTTGATAAGAGGAAGCATCATTATTGTATGGTATATTTTTTTGTATCTGTTTCACTGAGTGAAAAATACCCCAGCGGAAAATTGTTTTTATCGGTCGTGTTGATAATATTTCCTCTCACGGTTGCAGGAGGAGATTGAAAAGGTCCTCCAACATTTGTTCCGGCAATGCTTACCAAAATATTCATGTAGTTGAAATATGTTTTGGAAATTCCGTAATGTGTGACTTCAATTTCGTCGCCGGCTTTTAGATCTTCATCATCGGTGGTGCTGAAAATTTCGTTTCCTTGATAAAATTTATCCTCAGAAACATAAAAATTAGAAGTCACTTTTTTAGCATAAGTATATTTAAATAAATAATAATTCTCCTCGTCTCCGGGATCTGTAAAATAAGATTTTATTTCGATATCTTTTCCCGTAAAACCACCGTCATTTTTTTGCTCAATTCTCGTTATAGGAGCAACAGATTTTAGAGTTTCTGTAGCAGTATAAGTACTTCCTGCATTTATTACAGTTAAGATATATTGTTCGTTAATTTCGGCTTTAAAATTATTGCAAACATAACGGCCAGATTTGTTTAAATCTACAAAATTAAATTTCTCGTTTTTACTATTTTTTACATAAACGACAGCGCCCGTTACAATAGGAATTAAATCGTCAAAATAACCCGTTGTAGTGGTCAGCTTAATAACTTGTTGTTTTCCAGTTGAACCTTTTTGCCAGTTTATTGCGGCTTCAATTACCAATTTTGGAGGAGCCGTATCTAAATCTACATCAACTACATCTTCACAAGCAGTAAAGAATATTGAGGTGAAAAATGCGATTAAGAAAACTAATTTTTTCATTCGTCTATTTTTAGTTTCTGATTTTATTTTTTAGAATTTAAAATTATAACTTACCGCTGGAACAATTCCAAAAATAGATAATTGTACCGCTTCATTGGCACCTGTGTCTACATTTTGACGAAAGTTAATCGATGCAGCATTCTTACGATTGTACAAATTGTAAATGCTGAAAACCCATTCGCCTTTCCAATTTCTGTCTTTATTTTTTCGCGGTGTCAAAGTTGCAGAAACATCTAAATGATGATAAGTGGGAAGCCTGTTTTCATTTCGTAAACCGTAACT
>NZ_CAMLIX010000106.1 GCF_946479975.1 uncultured Flavobacterium sp. | reverse complement strand
AGGTGGTCCAGACGGTGGAGACGGTGGTCGTGGAGGACACGTATATTTAGTTGGGAATAAAGGACTTTGGACATTATTTCATTTAAAGTTTGCACGACACATTAAAGCGGGACACGGTGGAGACGGTGGAGGAGATCGTAGTACAGGTGCAGACGGAGAAGATAAAATTATTGAAGTGCCACTAGGAACTGTTGTAAAAGACAAAGAAACTGGTGAAACACTTTTTGAAATTACAGAACACGGAGAAAAACAAATTCTTGCGCGTGGAGGAAAAGGAGGTTTAGGAAACTGGCACTTTAGAAGTTCTACAAACCAAACACCTCGCTACTCACAGCCAGGTTTGCTTGGTATAGAAATGGATATTATCCTAGAACTTAAAGTTCTGGCAGATGTTGGATTAGTTGGTTTTCCAAATGCAGGAAAATCTACTTTATTATCTGTATTGACTTCAGCAAAACCAAAAATTGCCGATTATCCTTTTACGACTTTAAAACCAAATTTAGGAATTGTAGCCTATAGAGATTTTCAATCTTTTGTAATTGCAGATATTCCAGGAATTATTGAAGGCGCTGCAGAAGGAAAAGGTTTAGGACATTATTTTTTGCGTCATATTGAGCGTAATTCAACTTTATTATTTTTAGTTCCGGTTGATACGCCAGACATTAAAGGAGAATATGATATTTTAGTTAATGAGTTAACAAAATACAATCCTGAAATGTTAGACAAAGAACGTCTTGTGGTAATCTCAAAATGCGATATGCTGGATGATGAATTGAAAGCAGAATTAAAAGCAGAATTAGATGTTTCTTTTAAAGGTATTCCTTATATGTTTATTTCATCTGTTGCACAACAAGGTTTAACAGATTTAAAAGATAAACTTTGGAAAATGCTTAATGAATAAAATCACTTTTATTTAAAAATATAAAACCCGACAATCTCTTGATTGTCGGGTTTTTACTTTTTGCGCGAAAAAACAAAAAGTAGTAAGATGGGTAAATCTTATTTTTTGTCTAAAAATTATAGTCCAAAGTTTTTAGAAATTCCGATGTTTAAAGTTTATCCGAAGTTAAAACCGAAACGTTCTTGTCTAGGATCATTTTTGCCATCAATATTGTCATAGTTTATTCCTCCAATAGAAAAGTTTAAACCAAAACCTCTTTTCATGTTAATGAATAAAGCAGGAGTAAGACTTGCATACATTCCTTTAGCATCATTAATATTCGTTGATTGGTATCCAGCACCTAAATCTCCGTAAACAGCAAATAAATCTGAAAGTGGCACTGCGTAACGAACGAAACCACCAATTTTGTATTTTTCAGTTGTATCAGATCCTGTAGTTTTTACGTTCATAATTGATCCTTCAACTCCTGCAGTCCAATTGTCTGAAAATTGGTATCCAACTTTTGGGGAGAATTCAAAATTTTCAGCTTTTGACTCGCCAATTTTTTCTGATCCAAATCCCACATTTCCTCCTAATAAAATTGAGTTTTTCTGTGCACTTACCATTGCTGTTATTAATAAGACAGCAGCTACTATTAATTTTTTCATATCTTAAATTATTTTGTAGCGCAAACTTAAATAAATTAAAATTGTAAGAAAATATTTAAAATATTATTTTTTTAAACGATGTATATTTTTACAATAAATATTCTTTTTTAGTTTTTTATCATAATTAAATGATAGATTTTTTTGCTTTCTCTTGTGGTTTTGTTGACTTCTTAAGAATTTGTCTGCTTGGGTGTAAATTAAGAATTTCGTAAAATTGAAAGATGATTTACTTAATATGTCTTGTTTTTGGATTGAAAACCTATTTTTTTTGCGAAAATGACCTATATTCGCATGACTTAAACAAAATAACATGAAAAAAGTAATTTTATTCTTGACCATGTGCCTTATGGCTTTTCCAGTAAGAGCTGATGAAGGAATGTGGTTCTTGATGTTTATCGAAAGATTGAACCATAGAGATATGGAAAAAATGGGCTTGCAATTGACAGCCGAAGAAATTTACAGTATTAACAATCATAGTTTAAAAGATGCGATTGTTCAATTTAATGGAGGTTGTACTGCTGAGATCGTTTCTAAAAATGGATTAGTTTTAACAAACCACCACTGTGGTTACAACGCAATTGCAGAACTTTCTACTGCAGAACAAAACTATTTAAAAAATGGTTTTTGGGCTAAAGAAAAAAGTGCAGAATTAAAACCAAAATCTTTATACGTTCGTTTCTTCGTTCGTATGGATGATGTTTCTAAAAGAATTTTGTCAAAAGTAAATGATACGATGACAGAAACAGAAAGAAACAAAATCATTCAGCAAGAGATTGCTTTGATTGAAAAAGAAAACAGCGAAAACGGAAAATATACGGTTTCTGTTCGTCCTTTCTTTCAAGGAAATGAATATTACTATTTTGTTTACCAAGATTATACAGACGTTCGTTTAGTTGGAACTCCTCCTGAAAGCGTTGGTAAATTTGGTGGAGATACAGACAACTGGGAGTGGCCACGTCAAACTGGAGATTTCTCTATGTTTAGAGTGTATGCTGATAAAGACGGAAATCCAGCTGCTTATTCTAAAGACAATGTGCCATTACAGCCAAAACATTATTTGCCTGTAAGTATTAAAGGTGTGAAAGAAAATGATTTTGCAATGATCTTAGGTTATCCAGGTAGAACAAACCGTTGGATGCCATCTGGCGGAATCGAACAAAATATTAAATATGCTTATCCTGCGTGGGTTGAAGGTGCAAAAACCGGAATGGACGTAATGAAAAAGTATATGGATAAAGACGATACTGTTCGTTTACAGTATGCTTCTAAATATGCTTCGACAGCTAACTACTGGAAAAACCGTCAAGGTATGATCGATGCTTTAACAAAAGCTGGAACTGTAGATGCAAAAGCAGAACAAGAAGATAAATTCTATGAGTGGGCAAGCAAACCTGCAAACAAAGAAAAATACGAAAATGTAATTCCGACTATCAACGATTATTACAGAGAAACAAACTTAAAAGCACGTCATGATAATTATTTGATGCAGCTTTTACGTACTTCTAGCTATGCAACTGGACCAGCAAACTTAGGAAATGCGTTAATTGCATATTACAAAGAAAATGATGCTAAAAAAGCAGAAATGCTTCCTAAAATCAACGCAATGGTTGAGTCAATCTATGGTGAGTTTTATGCTCCATTAGAAAAAGACATTTTAGCAGCTCAATTAAATTTATATGCTTCAAAAGGTGCTGAATATGGAATTGCTCCAGAAGTTGCAAAAATGAGAACAGCTAATAATGGTGATTTTACTGCAGACGTAGCAAAAGCAACAGAAGTTAGTTATTTTACAAATAAGGAAAAAGTAGTAGCATTTTTAGCTGATCCAAAACCATTGGCAATTGTACACGATCCGTTGTATATCATTTCTAATGATTTATTGACAAAATATCGTTCTAAGACAGATGATCAGGCAAAAGCAGATGATGGTTTTGCAACTGCTTATCGTGAATTGGTAGAAGGTTTAAGAGAGTCAAAATTAAACGCGATTAAATATCCAGATGCAAATTCTACTTTGAGATTGACTTACGGAAAAGTTCGCGCTCTACCTGCAGATCCTCGTAACGATGCTAAAATTAACAACTATACTACTATGGAAAGTATGGTGAAAAAATACAAAGCAGGAGATCAGGAATTTGACTTACCAGCTCGTTTATTAGAGTTGAACAAGAAAAAAGATTTCGGACAATATGCTGATAAAGCAGGATATATGCCAGTAAACTTCTTAACTGATAACGATATTACTGGAGGAAACTCTGGTTCACCGGTTCTTAACGGAAAAGGAGAATTAATCGGAATTGCTTTTGACGGAAACATCGAAGCAATGGCAGGAGACGTAATTTTTGATTCTAATTTACAAAGAACAATCAACGTAGATATTCGTTACGTACTTTGGATTATTGACAAATACGCCGGAGCTAAAAACATTATCGACGAATTGACGATTATTAAATAATCTCACATTTGATTATAAATATGAAACCCGATAGATTCAGATCTATCGGGTTTTTTTATCATAAGATATTAATTTAATTTAAAAACCAAATGTGACAGATTATATTTCCTTATTTTTGAAGAATAATTACTGCGTTTAATTAGTTATGTACTATTTCGATTAATTGATTAAACAGTTTAACGATTAAACATTTTAAATGAAGACACATTTCATCGCCATAGGCGGAAGCGCAATGCACAACCTAGCATTAGCATTACATAATAAAGGATATCAAGTTACGGGAAGCGACGATGCTATTTTTGAACCTTCAAAATCAAGATTAGAAAAAAAAGGAATTCTTCCAACAGAATTAGGCTGGTTTCCAGAAAAAATCACTGCAGATATTGATGCCATAATTCTAGGAATGCACGCAAAAGCTAATAATCCTGAATTATTAAAAGCGCAGGAATTGGGATTAAAAATCTATTCATATCCTGAATTTTTGTACGAACAATCTAAAAATAAAACGCGTGTCGTAATTGGTGGTTCTCACGGAAAAACAACTATTACTTCGATGATTCTACATGTAATGCATTATCACAATATTGCAGTCGATTATATGGTAGGAGCACAGTTGGAAGGTTTTGACACGATGGTGCATTTAACAGAAGAAAATGATTTTATAGTTTTGGAAGGAGATGAATATTTGTCTTCGCCAATTGACAGACGTCCCAAATTTCATTTGTATCAGCCAAATATTGCTTTGATTTCTGGAATTGCTTGGGATCATATTAATGTTTTTCCAACGTATGAAAATTATGTAGAGCAGTTTGAGATTTTTATCGAAAAAATTACAAATGGAGGTATTTTAGTGTACAACGAAAATGATCCAGAAGTAAAACGTGTTTCTGAGGCAGCGACAAATCCGATTCGAAAAATTGCGTATTCGACTCCAGAATATTCTGTTAGTGACGGTGTAACGTTATTAAAAACGCCGGAAGGCGATATGCCAATTGAAGTTTTTGGCGCACACAATTTAAATAATCTGGCCGGTGCAAAATGGATCTGCCAAAATATGGGTGTAGACGAAGAAGATTTCTACGAAGCAATTGCAAGTTTTAAGGGCGCATCTAAACGTTTAGAAAAAATCGCAGAAGGAAAAGGAAAAGTGGCGTACAAAGATTTTGCGCATTCGCCAAGTAAAGTTGCTGCAACAACAAAAGCGGTTAAAGAACAATATCCAAACAGAACTTTGGTAGCGTGTTTAGAATTGCATACTTATAGCAGTTTAAATGCAGAGTTTTTAAAAGAATACGAAGGCGCTTTAGAATATGCAGATGTTGCTGTTGTTTTTTATTCGCCAGATGCGGTAAAAATCAAGCAGCTTGAAGAAGTAACTTACGAGCAAATCGCAAAAGCATTCAACAAAAAAGATTTAATTATTTATACCAATCCAGCTGAATTTAAAGAATATTTATTCAACTTAAATTTAGAAAATTCGGCTCTTTTATTAATGAGTTCTGGAAATTACGGAGGTTTAAATTTTGATGAAGTAAAAGGTTTGATTGAATAATTTTTCAATTAGAAAATTAGAAAATGTGTCAATTACTTTGTAGTTGGCACTTTTTTTTTTGAAATTATCTCATTTTCTAATTGTCAAATTTTCTAATTAGCTTTTTCGTATTTGAAATGACCAACAATTTTATATTCAAATAAACAATCTTCTAGAACTTGTCCGCCTCCGACATTGTGAACGATAAGATTTCGTTTTCCATCTTTGGATTTTTTATTAGTTACAATTCCAATATGAGGAAGTTTATCGTTAATCATCCAAGTTACTAATTCTCCCGTTTTGTAATCTGATGCATTTTGAGTTATGGGTAATTTTGTGCCTTGTCTCTCAAAAAATATTTCTAGATTTGGAACTCTTCTGTGGTCAATATTTGTGTCGGTTTTTGTCATTCCCCATTTTTTTATATTCGGATAAAGAGAAAAATTTTCAATCATATCTTCATGAACTTCTTTTTGCAAATCAATATTCAAAATTCGGTAAGAACGAATTATGACATCCGTACAGACACCTTTTCCTTTTGGAACATCTCCATTAGGATAATCAATTTTAAAATAAGCTGGATCATAATCAATCGAGGATTGATTATTGAGATTGCAGCCTGCGATAACTTTTCAGCAAAAGTTGCTGGTTTAGCAGGATTTGAAACCGCAAAAGTTTTGGATTCCTTTTGCTGGCATGAAATGAAAACAAAAAATAGAAGTGTGAATTGCAATGATTTCATTTTCAGTTAATTTATTTTTTAAATATAAGAACTTTAAAATGCATAGCAATAATTGAAAGATTTTTCTTCTTTTTAATTTATATTCGCTTTTTAAATTTTATGATTATGGAAGCAGGACATTTTGCAATAAAAGATTGGTCGGAAGATGATAAACCTCGCGAAAAATTAATGCAAAAAGGAAAAGATGTTTTAAGCGATGCCGAATTATTGGCTATTATAATTGGTTCTGGAAGTCGCAATGAATCTGCGGTTGCATTAAGTCAGCGTATTTTGGCAAGTGTTGGCGGGATTAATTCTTTGGCAAAATTATCTATTGCACAATTAATGAAATTTAAAGGAATAGGAGAGGCAAAGGCAGTTACAATTGTTGCGGCTCTCGAATTGTGCGCACGACGAAGATCTGAAAAAGCCGAAGAAACTGTAAAAATCACTTCTAGCAAAATGGTTTTTAAAATAATGCAGCCCATAATTGGAGAATTGTCTCACGAAGAATTTTGGGTACTTTTTCTTAATAATTCCAATAATGTAATTTCGAAGTCTCAGCTCAGTAAAGGCGGAATCGCAGGAACAACGGTTGATATTAGATTGATTTTTAAATTGGCTTTCGAGAAATGTGCTACAGGCTTGATTTTGTGCCATAATCATCCTTCTGGAGGTTTGACTCCGAGTGGTGCAGACAAACAAATTACAAAAAAGATTCGTGAGGCAGGAGATCAGTTAGATGTTAAAGTTTTAGACCATTTGATTATTACTGAATCAAAATATTATAGTTTTGTAGATGAAGGAATTTTTTAATACATGAATACCACAATAACAGACATCTTTTTTGACTTAGATCACACGCTTTGGGATTTTGACAAGAATTCTGAAATGGCTTTTGATCGTATTTTCAAAAGTAAATATCAAGAAATTATTACCCAAGATTTTATCAAACATTATATTCCGATAAATCAGGAATGCTGGAGACTTTACCAGAACGATAAAATTACACATCAGGAATTACGCTACAACCGTTTGAAGTTTTCTTTTGATGCTTTGAATTATGTTATTTCTGAAGAAAACATCTTCGCAATCGCCAACGATTATATCGAGTTTTTAACAGATAATAATTATCTTTTTGACGGCGCTATTGAAGTTCTAGAATACCTTAAGCCAAAATACAAACTTCATATTATTACCAACGGATTTGCGCAAGTGCAGGATAAGAAAATTAATAATGCGGCTTTAGGAGGTTATTTCAATACCATAACAAATTCTGAGTTAGCGGGTGTTAAAAAGCCAAATAGTATTATATTTGATTATGCATTAAAATCGGCCAATACTTTTAAGGAAAATAGTATCATGATTGGTGATGATTTTGAAGCAGATGTTACAGGAGCTTTAAACGCAGGTTTAGATGCAATTTTTTTTAATGAAAGAAAACTGGAAGTTTCCGGTGATTATAAACAGATTAACCATTTATTAGAACTAAAAAAATATTTATAATGATGAAATTTAAATTTTTACTTACTGCACTTTTATGTTCAGTTGTTGGATTTGCGCAGTCGCTTAATGATTACAAAGCTGTAATTATTCCGTTGAAATATGATTTTATGAAAACCGATAATCAATATCGTTTGGCTACATTAACTAAGCAAAATTTGACTAGAGCTGGTTTTGAAGCATTTTATGCCAATGAACAACTTCCTGAAGGATATACAGATCGTTGCCAGGCATTGTATATTGATGTGGTAAAAGACAACGCTTTTTTAGTTACTAAGCTTTTTGTACAGTTTAAAGATTGTTACGGACAAGTAGTGTATACTTCAGAAGTGGGGAAAAGTAAAGAAAAAGAATATGATTTAGCTTATAAGGAAGCACTTGATAATGCTTTCAAAGCAGTTGCTGCTTTGCATTATAAGTATAGCGGTAATCCGGCATCAGTTTCTAGAACTTCAGTTTCAACACAAGCTCCTGTTGCTGCAGCTGCAGCAACTACAACTGTTGCGGCAAAACAAGTTGTAGCAGTTATGCCGTCTCCAGATTTGAAAGATCCAAACTTGTTATACGCGCAACCAACAGAATCTGGATATCAATTAATTGATAAAAGTCCAAAAGTGGTAATGAAGCTTCTTAAAACTTCACAATCAAATGTTTATATCGCTATAAAAGATAATGTTCAAGGTTCTTTAATTTTGAAAGAAGATGGACAATGGTATTTTGAGTCTTATCAAAATGACAAATTGGTTTCAGAAAAAATTACAGTGAAATTCTAAAAATAAAATACGGTTAATATCCGTATTTATCTTTCCAACGGTTCTTTAAAAATTCTCGGTTGCTGTTCTCTCTAGAATTGCTTCCAGGATTATAAAGAACCGTTTCTTTTATAGCATCGGGCAGGAATTCTTGCTCGGCAAAATTGTTCGCATAGTCGTGCGAATATTTGTAATCATCACCATAACCTAATTCTTTCATTAATTTAGTCGGAGCATTACGCAAATGAATTGGTACTGGTAAATCGCCAGTTTGTTTTACCAGTTGCTGCGCGTTTCCAATAGCCATATAGGATGCATTACTTTTTGGAGATGTAGCTAAATAAATCGCACATTGGCTTAATATTATACGGCTTTCAGGATATCCAATAGTTGTAACAGCCTGAAAAGTGTTATTTGCCATTATAAAAGCTGTCGGATTTGCATTTCCAATATCTTCGCTGGAAAGAATTAGCATTCTTCTTGCAATAAATTTTACGTCTTCACCACCTTCAATCATTCTCGCAAGCCAATAAACTGCACCATTTGGGTCACTGCCCCGAATTGATTTTATAAAAGCAGAAACAATGTCATAATGCTGTTCGCCAGTTTTGTCATAAAGTACTGTATTCTGTTGTACCAGTTCTAAAACACGATCGTTTGTAATAGTAATTTCGTCGCCGGCAGAAGCATTAATAACGAGTTCAAAAACATTGAGAAGTTTTCTCCCGTCTCCGCCAGAAATTCGAAGCAAAGCTTCTGTTTCCTTTAGGTTTATTTTTTTTGTCAGCAAGTAAGCGTCAGTTTTCATTGCGCGCTGCAATAAAGCTTCGAGATCAGCTTTTGTGAACGCGTTTAATATGTAAACTTGGCAACGTGACAATAATGCAGGAATCACCTCAAAACTTGGGTTTTCTGTTGTTGCACCAACTAATGTTATCCAGCCTTTTTCTACGGCAGCCAAAAGTGAATCTTGCTGCGATTTACTAAATCTGTGAATCTCATCAATAAAAAGAATCGGATTTTTGGCAGTAAAAAGTCCGCCGCTTTGTTTTGCTTTTTCGATAACATCACGAATATCTTTAACTCCAGAATTTATGGCGCTTAAAATATAAAAAGGTCGTTTTGATTCTTGAGCAATAATTTGTGCAAGTGTTGTTTTTCCTGTACCAGGAGGTCCCCAAAAAATCAAAGAAGGAATTATTCCTTTTGAAATTTGCTGTGTTAATGATCCAGTTGGACCAACCAAATGATGCTGACTTATATAATCTTCTAATTTTTGCGGACGAATGCGCTCTGCTAACGGTGCTTCCATTTTACAAAATTACAGTTTTTTAATTTTAGATGTTGTTTCTCGAAAGTTAAAACAATCCAAATGAAGAAGGTTTGTTACAATCTGAGACAGTTCTGAGGTATGACAAATTATCAGTAAAATATTTTTGGATAGTTTTTTGAGTTCATCCAATAGTTATCTTAAAAAATATGAACGACACTAATTTTAAATTTTCAAATTCGGTTATTGGACTTCCGCTGTTCTTTGTTCTATTTTTGTGGATTATATATTGGATGCAGATTCGCTTCGATTTTGATTTTTATCGATACGGAATATATCCAAGAGATTTTGTGGGATTGCGTGGCGTTTTGTTTAGTCCCTTCATTCATGAAAATTTAGATCATCTCTACAATAATAGTATTCCGCTTTTGATCTTATTGGCCGCAATTCAGTTTTTTTATCCAAAACAAACATTTGGAGTTATTAGCTACGGAATTTTATTGTCTGGGTTAATTACTTGGCTTGTGGGACGAGAAAATTTTCATATTGGGGCAAGCGGTTTAATTTATGTTTTGGTGAGTTTTATTTTCTTTAAAGGAATTCAAACTCGTTACTATAGATTAGTTGCTTTGTCTTTAACAGTTGTAATACTTTACGGCGGTATGATATGGTATGTTTTTCCAGATGTGGATCAATCTATTTCTTGGGAAGGACATTTAGGAGGCTTTATAAGTGGTTTTGTTCTGACGTTATTTTATAAAACTCCAGAATATACTAAGCCTATTTTTTACGATTGGCAGCGACCAGATTTTGACCCGTCTGGTGATCCTTTTATGAAGCATTTTGATGAAAACGGAAACTTTGTAAATATAGCTCACGATGAAGAAGATGAAGAAAATCAGATAGAATATTTTTCTTCAAGCCATCCGATTAATTATATTATAAAAAGAAAAACAGAATTGGATGATGAAGTTTAGTTTTGCCTTTTTTGGAGAGATAAATACTTTTAAGCTTTATAAATTGTAATTTTAAAGTAACTATTCTTAATCATTTATTTCCTGTTCGTGTTTGCCTGTAATTTTCTTTTGAAGATTTCTAAGCAGGTTATTGAAACTAACCGTTAGAGAAGCAGCATTTGTAGTTTGATTACCACGATGACGAGGTAAATATTCATTGCAATAAGTAAGTTCAACTTGAATATTATCTGTTACCAAATAACCTGCGCCGACATTAAACCTATTGCGATCAAAGAAACTCTCTCCCGTAACTTTTGCGCCAGATTTTAAGTATATTTCGTCTGAAGCTACTGCATAGACAACACCTTCTTCTAAAGTTGTACTATTTATAGGTTGTACATACTTTATTTGGTGTCGATAGCGAAACACATTTTCATAATCGTCATCTTGATTTTTCATATAACGAAATTCCGTTCGCATTCTTGTGCTTAGAGTATAGCTGGTTTTATGGAAATAGTAAATTCCCTGCAAGGCAAAACGCCATTCTGGAGATTCAAACTGCCCAATTTCTGGAACGTCTCTATTGCTGTAATAGGCTAGAAAAGTAGAGAACTTCCATTTAGGAGAATAGTAGTGAGCCCATCCCCGTAAAGATCTTTGTATTGTATTTTCAAATATGTTTGAGGAAGATTCTGTACTGCTGTGGGTAGTAGCTAAATCTATTTCTGTTGACCATTTTTTGTTTAAGGTTTGATTAAATTGAATTTCATTCCAAAATTGGCCGTATGTAGTATTTTGTCCGTAGCTGTTTGTAATCATTAAAATTATAAACAGACATCGAACTATTTTTAATATTTGTATGGGATTAGATTTTGAAAGCATTAATTAAAGTTTTAATTATTCATTCTAATCTTAATTCTCAATGTGATTTAACTTCTTTGGCGAACAGTTTCGTAAAGAAATGCGCCACAGGCAACAGATACATTTAAAGATCCTATAGAACCAAACATTGGGAGTTTTGCTTTTTCGTCTACTATTTTCAGGACAGAAGGGTTAATTCCTCTATCTTCAGAACCCATAATTATAGCCACAGGATCAGCCAGTGAAACATCATAAATAGTCTGATCTGTTTTTTCAGTCGCAGCCACAGTTTTGATTCCAGAACCTTGCAGATAAAAAATAGCATCTTTAATATGTTCAACCTTGCAGATAGGTACATTAAATACAGCACCGGCAGATGTTTTAACAGTATCTCCATTTACAGGAGCAGAGCCAGCTTTTTGAACAATAATTCCATTAACGCCTGTACATTCAGCAGTTCTAATAATGGCACCAAAATTTCTTGCATCAGAAATTTGATCTAATATTAAAAACAAAGGTTTTTTGCCAGATTCAATAGTAGATTCAACAAGATGTTCCAAATCAATAAAACCGATAGGAGAGATGGTTGCTACAGCACCTTGGTGGTTGTTTGGAGTAAGACGATTTAATTTTTCTACAGGAACGTAAGAAAAGTTAATGTTTGCACGTTTCATTACCTTCATTAAATCTTTCATAAGTTCTCCAGAAATTTCTTTCTGAATAAAGACTTTGTCTACTTCTTTTCCTGCTTGAATTGCTTCTATAATGGCTCTAATGCCAAATATTTGATGTTCTTTTTCCATGATGCAAATATAGGTAATATGTTTCTATAAAAAAAGCAGGCTGTTCATTGAACAGCCTGCTTCGGTATAATAATTTTTACTATCTACTATTGTAAGTAGTAAGGAGTTTTTGCATTTACTGTGAATATTTCAGCACCAGAAACGTTTGGAACGTTACCACTGTTAGAAGAATATTCAGAAGTTGGGTAGATCAATCTGTTTGGAGCGTTACTTTGTAATACACCTACAGGAAGTGGAGTTTTAGGGAAACCAGTTCTTTGTTGATCAATGTATAACTCGATTCCGTGCCATTGAGCTAATGCAAGATATTTTTGTGTAATAATTGCATTAATTTTATCAGTAGATCCAGTCCAGCCTAAACCATTTTTAGCATCAGTAGCTGCAATGTATGTATCAGCATTAATAACTGGAAGTTGTGTACTTGTAACTGTTCCCCATGTTCTAGAGTAAAAGTTCATCGATGCCTTAATACCTTCGTTAAAAGTTGCATGAGCATCTCCGCTTAAATAACCTCTTTGTATAGCCTCAGCTTGTAAAAACTTACTTTCAGCATTTTGCATTACATATGCATCTCTAGTCATACCATTTTCATCAATTGCACTTGGACCAAAACGTCCGATGTAGAATGAACCCATTCTAGAGATTGGATCAACTGGGAAAAGACCAAGTGTGTTACCAATCCAAGTACCAGCACCAGGATTTCCTGCAGCTACAGAAGCAAACATTCTAGATCTTCTAGGATCTACTACTCCAGTTGTGTTAATTTCAGTATTGCTTAATGTTCCATTTAAGATGTCGATAATGAAAGCACCACCAGCATTTGCTCTATTTGCAGATGTCCAGTCACTAAGTGCTTCGTTCAAACCGTAAAATCTATATAATGGAGATCTTTTAGAGTTATCACTTGAGTTGTAACCAGGATTACAAGCAACGTCAGAATTAATGAAGTTTTGTGCTGCATTTAATTGCGATGCACGAGCTGTTCTTAAAGCCACAAGAGTTGCATCAGTAGTTTTAGATAATCTTAATACAAGTTTTAATTCTACAGTATTAAGGAATTTTATCCATTGAGCTGTGTCTCCGTGAAATATAATATCTTCAGATCCTAATTCTACAGCGTCAGTACTGCTTAGGTAAGCTCTTGCTTCATCTAATTCCTTAAATAATGCAGGGATGATTGTTTTGTCATCATCATATTTAGGAGCAGGAATGTTGTTTTTAAAAGCTTCTGTGTAAGGTACGTCTCCGTACAATGCAGTAGCGTAATCCATTAACATAACTTTGAAAATTTTAGCAATTCCAAAATGATGTTTGTAATCAGGATATTTATCTTTTTTGTCTAAGATATCTTGGAAGTTATCTGCAAAAAGAAATGTTGATTCAAAAAGTGCAGGGTAACTGTTACTGTCGAAAGTATAAGTCCAAGCTGGGTCATTAGAAGTAAAACCACTATTTAATCCCCACACATAAGTCATTCTGTTACCATAAGTAGATAATGAGTTTAACTGGTGATTCGTATAGTTGTTTAAAGCTCCGGCAAGCATTTGGTTTGGTGCAATTGCATCAAAGTTAGCATTGTTTGATTGTTTTTCATTTACATCAAGGTAATCTTCACAAGAAGTAAATAAAAATAAAGCAAACATACTGCTGAAAAATATCTTTTTCATAATGTTTTTATTTAAGTATTAAAATGTCGTATTGATGCTGAAACCAAAAGTACGAGTTGATGGATATTGTGCATCACCGATGAAGCCAAGACCATTTCTTGAAGTATTAGTTAAAGTACTGTTAGCATTAGGGTTTTTAGCAGCTGAAGATGTTGATGAATTCACTTGGTTAGAAGCTTCAGGATCAGCATATCCTTTGTTTCCAGATGCTAAGATAATGAATGGGTTTCTAGCATTAAGACTCACTTTAAAAGTTTGAATTCCAGCTTTTTCTAATACCTTTTTAGGGAATGAGTAGCTTACTGCAATTTCTCTCACTTTGAATGCTGTAGCATCAATTAAGTTATGAGAACCTAAACTAGCCGCTTGATTAAAGTAAGCTTGAGTTCTGTTAGCAGCTCCAGTTAAACTTGAGAAACCTCCAGTTAAGACACTTGTGTTAGGAATGTAATCTCCAACAGTTGCTGTTGCTGGGTTATCAATTACAGATCCTGGGTATAAGAAACCTACGTTTCTGTCAAACTCAGCAGAATCAACTAAGTGACCGTTCCAAGTTAAATTGTATTTAGTTTGAGATAAGAAACTGTGACCAGTTCTGTAATCCATTGTGAAAGATAAACCAATACCTTTGTATTCAAAGCTGTTTGTTAAGCCTAAGATATAATCTGGAGTAACCTTACCAATGTTTTTGAAAGTAGCATCCGGAGTTGGACGTCCTTGAGCATCAACAATTACATTTCCTGAAGCATCTCTCATCCAATCTGTACCAGTGATGTATGGGAAAGATAATCCTTTTACAGCCGAAATATCTCCGTTAATTTGAGAGTTACCACCATCAGTAATAACTACTTTATCAGCATCACCTGCGCTGATTACTTTAGTATCATTAGATGTGTAAGATAATCTTGTGTTCCATTTGAAAGTTGGAGTATTGAATGGCATAACTGCTAAGTCGATCTCAATACCTTTACCTTCTAATTCTCCATTGTTAGATTTTAATGTTTGTAATCCAGAAGCAGAACTTGCAGATGCATCTGTAATTAAGTCTGTAGTTCTAGTAAGATAACCAGCAACATCTAATGTGATTCTGTCATTTAAGAAACCAAAGTTAATACCACCTTCATATGTAGTATAAGTTTCTGGTTTAATATTTGGGTCAGTTGGAAAGTAGCTATTGTTGTAAGAGTTTCCTGTGTTAGGGAAAGGGAATCCTGTTGCAATTTGAGCTAAATCTAAAATGTTGTATGCTGATACTGGATCTAATGAACCTACTTGCGTGTAGTTAGCATATAATTTTAAGTTACTTAATACGCTTTTATCTTTTAGTGCTTCAATAGCATTTGTAGCTACATAAGATACACCTGCAGAAGGGTAAAAGTAAAATTGATTTCCTACTTTAGCGACACTTTGTCCTTCGTAACGTCCTGTTAAGTTTAAGAATAAATAGTTGTTGTAGCTAAAATCAACGTTAGCAAATGTAGCAGTAGATCTGGTTTCAATTGTTCTGTTGTCTAATGTAGATGGGTTCGCTGGATTAAGTACGTTTGAAATGTTGTATAATCCTGGAATTTCTAAGTTTGTACCTCCTTGAGATAGTCTTTTGCTATAGTTATATTGAACGTTTTGTCCTACGTTGAACTTTAATTTTAAAGCATCAGATAAATCGTAGTTAAAGTTAGCCATGATATCTCCATAGTAGTATGTTGATCCTAACGTTGATTGGAAGAACTCAGATGGTGAATCAAAACCTCCGTCTGCATCAGCAGGAGAAATAGCTTGATTTGAGTATGAAACTTGATTAGTGTTTCTCAATTGAACAGAACCATTGTAAACGATTTCAATGTTTTTGTTAATTTCATAACCAGCGTTCAGACCTAAGTTTACGAAGTTCTTAGTTTCTTCTAATCTGTTATTTTCTCTTGCCCAGTAAGGGTTTTGGTAGTAACCATTCCATCCGTATAATCCTCTATCTTTAAATCTCTCAATTGGAATATTTGATGCCGCTTGCAGTAAAGTTGTTAAAAGAGTATAATCAGAACGAGATGTAGCAGCGTTTACGTTTGCTTGTTTTGTTCTTTGATTTGTGAAAGTAAAAGTACCACCAACAGTAAATTTGTTGATTTTTTTACCTGCAGTCAATACCACTGTGTTTCTGTTTAGTTCGTCTCCTTCTAAGATGAAGTCACGTCTAACATTACCTAAGTTTAAGTTTACATAACCATCAGCACCACCAGCACCAATATTTAAGTTGTTTTGTAAAATTGTACCTGTTTGGTAGAATTTTTTAATCTCGTCATTCCCTAAGGCGCTATATGGTGCCATAATAGAATTACCGTCTGCGTCTGGAATACCAACTGGTTTAATAGATCCGTCTAATAAAGGACCCCAACCACCATTTTCTTGTTGATCTTGTAAGTTGTACCATCCTTGACCGTATTTTTGTTGTCTTTCTGGAACAAAACTTACTTTTTCAATATCTGCAGATGAGTTGAAAGATACTGTTAAGTTTTCGTTTTTAGATCCTTTTTTAGTTGTAACTAAAACAACCCCTTGTTTACCTTGAGACCCGTA
>NZ_CAMLIX010000105.1 GCF_946479975.1 uncultured Flavobacterium sp. | reverse complement strand
CTTTAATTGGTATAATTAACATAATATAGACACCTCCTCTCGTTAAGGCTGCAAAGGTATGTATTAATTATTAATTATGAGTTGCAAATTTTGAATTATTTTTCAAAAACCTCATTTTTTACTTGTGCGTGAGGGATTGCAACGGAAATCCTTATTGTTTTTTCTTTAAAAACAAAAAGATTGTAGTGAAAAGCCCGCCCCTAAAAACAAAAGCCTTCTACGTTTGCTACATGCTTTTGTTTTTAGGGACACGCCCAAAATGATATTATTCTTTTAATAAATTTCTAGAAATTACTAATTTCTGAATTTCTGTAGTTCCCTCTCCTATGGTACACAATTTAGAATCTCTGTAGAATTTTTCTACTGGATAATCTTTGGTGTAACCATATCCGCCATGAATTTGAACTGCTTCATTAGCAATTTTAACGCAGGCTTCTGAAGCATACATTTTTGCCATGGCACCTAAAGTTGTAACGGGCTTGTGCTGCTGTTTTAAAAAAGCCGCTTTATGAAGTAACAACTCTGAAGCTTCGATTTCTGTAGCCATATCGGCTAATTTAAATGAAATTCCTTGAAAATTACTAATTGGCTGACCAAACTGATGTCTTTCTTTTGAATACTTCAAAGCAGCTTCGTAAGCACCTTTTGAAATACCTAAAGACAAAGCTCCGATAGAAATTCTACCGCCGTCTAGAATTTTCATTGCTTGAATGAAACCCTGCCCCACTTCACCTAATCTGTTTTCATCTGGAATTCGGCAATTATCAAAAACTAATTCTGCCGTTTCACTTGCTCTCATTCCTAATTTATTCTCTTTTTTTCCTGATGAAAAGCCTTTCATTCCTTTTTCAAAAACAAAAGCGGTCATTCCTTTAGAGTCTCCTTTTTCTCCAGTTCGCACTACAACAACTGCGATATCTCCTGAGATGGCATGTGTGATAAAGTTTTTTGCCCCGTTTACAATCCAATGGTCGCCATCTTTCACAGCTGTAGTATTCATTCCTCCTGCATCAGATCCTGTATTGTGTTCTGTTAAACCCCAAGCGCCAATATGTTCTGCAGTTGCTAATTTTGGCAGCCATTTTTTCTTTTGTTCCTCATTTCCAAAAGTCAATATATGATTGGTACATAATGAATTGTGCGCCGCAACTGATAGTCCGATTGATGGATCTACTTTTGAAATTTCTTCAATTACAGTAATGTATTCATGATAACCCAGACCTGAACCTCCAAATTCTTCGGGCACTAAAACCCCCATGAATCCCATTTCTCCAAGTTGTTTGAATAAAGGAATTGGAAAAACCTGCGCTTCATCCCATTCCATTATGTGAGGTTTAATATTTTTTTCAGCAAAATCTTTTATAGACTGAGCTATCATTAACTGCGTTTCGTTGTAATCAAAATTCATTAGCTAGTTTCTTTTAGTACTCCAAATATAAACTAATTATTTTTGCTTTTTCAACAGGAAAATCTTTAATTTTTGCTAAATCCTCAATATTAGTAAAATTTCCGTTCATACTTCTATAGGTAACGATGTGTTTTGCGAGTGCATATTTAAAATATGGAAACTGCGATAATTCTTTTAAAGACGCATCATTAACATTTATTTTTTTTAATGATGAAGGAATAACGACTTTAAAATGACTATTTAATTCATTAATCACTTCTGGCGAAAGTCCCCAGACTTCGTTCATTTGATCCATTGACACAAAACAGCCCAGAATTTCTTTCTGCCTTAATATTCGAGCTGACAAACCTTCGCCGATGCCATAAATTTTCATTAGCTCTTCTTGAGAAGCGGTATTAATATCTAAGATTTCGAGCTTTTCTTTTTTAGGAAACTCTTTTTTTACATATTCGTTTTTCTGAAACTTAAAGTCAGTTTTATGCTGTGCCCAATCTGGAAATTTGAATAATGGAGAAATTTCGTGGAGTAACGAATCTGAAACTCCAGTTACTTTTTGAAATTCTTGTGCAGAGTTTACATATTTATTTTCTTTACGAAATGCTTTTAGACGATCAATTTGTTCAAGAGACATTCCTATTTTATATCCTTTATAATCAGAAATAAAATTAGGATTAAACAGATACTTAACTGATTTAGTGTTTTCATTTACAGCTTTTTGTTCATCAATTTCAGATTGCAAAGAGAGCCACTTTTCTTTTTCAGGATTTGGTGCTTCTGAAATAGTAAAATCAGACAATAAATAAAATAACTGCAATGCTATTATAATAATGAAAAGAAAAAATATACCCGTTCGCTGCTGTTTTGTAAACTGCAAATGCTTTTTCAAAGACTTAATATTCATAATAAAAAATACTTTCAATCATAAAGAAAGAAAAATCTTTCAAATTTATAAAGAAAATTAGTAAGAAAAGTAGTTTTTAAAAAATTATCGAATATGTTACAAAAGTTCAATTAATTTAATGAATGTCAATACTTCCCGAAAGTTTCTTGAGAGTCCTGTAAAAAAAATAAACATTTTATAACTTAAAAGATGATAATTGTTTTTATTTTTTACAAAAAACAATACATTTGGGACTTAATAACAAATAAACCAATATAATAGTATGTCAATTTGGAGAGTTAAACCAATGTCAGCCTTTGAGGCCGATATGAAAAAAAGTGATTTAAAGAGAGTCCTAGGCAAATGGAGCCTTACTGCGATTGGTGTTGGTGCCATTATCGGTGGGGGAATTTTTGTACTTACAGGTACTGGGGCTTATTATCATGCAGGTCCGGCATTAGCAATTTCGTTTATCATTGCAGGTATTGCCTGTGTGTTTGCGGCTCTTTGTTATTCTGAATTTGCATCCATTTTACCTGTTGAAGGATCTGCGTATGCTTATGCTTATGGTACTATTGGAGAAATTTTTGCTTGGATAATTGGTTGGGGACTTATTCTCGAATATGCAATGGGATCTATGACCGTCGCCGTTTCCTGGTCGGGATATTTCAATAAGTTGCTCAAAATATTTCATATTCATCTTCCAGATTGGCTTACAACAGATCCTGCAAGTTATACAGGAGAAGGTTTTTCTATGAATCTTCCAGCTTTCTTGATTGTTATTTTAGTTATTTCACTTCTTATTAAAGGAACAAAAAGCGCTGCTAAAGCAAATAATGCAATCGTAATTTTAAAAGTGTCAGCTGTAATTTTTGTAATCATTGCTGGACTTTTCTTCATCAATACTGCAAACTGGAGCCCTTTTATTCCTGAGGCAACTCAGATTATTGAAAAAGAAACTACTCACAATGCTTACGGAATTGGAGGAATTGTTTCTGGAGCTGCTGCTATTTTCTTTGCTTATGTTGGTTTTGATGCTGTATCTACACAAGCTGGAGAAGCTATTAACCCGAAAAAAGATGTTCCTTTTGCCATTATCGCTTCTTTATTAGTTTGTACTACTTTATATATTCTAGTTTCTTTAGTTTTAACTGGAATGATGAATTACAAAGATTTCAACCCACTAGGAAAATATCCTGAGGCTATTAAAGCGCCAGTTGCTTATGCTTTTGATATTGCTGGACAAGGCTGGGCTGGATTTATTATTACAGTTGCCGCTACAATTGGTTTGGTTTCTGTATTAATGGTTATGATTATGGGACAATCTAGAATTTTCCTTGGAATGTCTAAAGATGGTTTAATTCCGCCTGTTTTCTCAAGAGTGAATCCTATTTCTGGAACTCCAAAAACCAATTTAATGATCTTAGGAGGTATCATTGCTACTGTTGCAGCGTTTACGCCAATCAATAAATTAGCAGATATGACTAGTTTTGGTACTTTGTTTGCCTTTACCATGGTTTGTATTGCAGTTTGGATTTTAAGAGTAAGACAACCTGAATTGAACAGAACATTTAAAGTTCCTGCATTACCAGTTATTGCAGTTTTAGGTATTGCAATCAATTCTTACCTAATTATTAATTTGAGTTTAGATGCTCAATTATTATCTCTTGGATGGCTTGCAATTGGTATTGTGGTTTACTTTGGATACAGTAAACAGCGATCAAAACTAAATCAAAAAACAGAAGAATAAATACTATTTTGAAACATAAAAAAAGCTCCAAATTTAAATTTGGAGCTTTTTTTTATAAATCAAATACTGATGTTCTTTTTGAGCGAATTAAATCTTTCAGCCTAATCCAAAAAGCTAATGTTAGGTAAACTCCAAAACCCAGACCTGCCGTAACAAAAGAAATATAGATAAAAAATAATCTTACACTTGTTACACGCATTCCTAATTTATCTGCTAGTCTTGAAGAAACATGAAAACCATATTTTTCAAAAAAGAATTTAATTTTTAAAATAGCCGACATACTTACTTTTTGATTTTAGATTTTACAAAAATACAAATTATCCAACAATCTAATTTTCTAATTATCTAATTATTTTTAAGCAATTCTACTCCCACTGCACATTTTAAACAAGCTTTATGATTGCAATATTCATTTTTGAGTTCTAATAAAGTCTGGCTTTCAAATGCGTTTTTTGATTTTATTCCGAATGAATTGAACTTGTCAATTACGGCATTTTTCTCTGAAGTTACTTCATTCATAAAATCAATTAAATCTTCGCCAGCCGACTGTCCTAAACTGTTTAAATACGCAAATTGAAGAGGGATAATTGTATTGATAACGATTAAATCTACAAAAGACTTCGATAATTGCTTTGACTTTTTTGGACTTTCCTTATCAAACTGATAGTGATTCTGCCAATAATCACTTGCCGATACATTAAGCAAATCATAAACTTTATGAAGCGATTTTAAATCGATTATTTTAGAAAATAAGTTTTGATATTTATGATACAATCCTGCTAATTGCGAAAGTCTTACGGTTGGAAAATTATCTGGACGAAGTTTGAAAAACTGAACTGGTTCTACAAATTTTCTTTCTAATCGATATTTATGAAGTAAATAAAAATACCTGAATTTTAAATCTTTGAAATATATGTCTTCTTTTTCTACATCTAATAAACCTGCACCTCCAAAGAACAATGCTTCGAGATTTTCATTCTCAAAACCTTCTTTTCTGATTATTGAAAACGGAATTGATTTGGCAATTTGCAAAAAAGAAATCCCATTTGTATTTAAACCGAAATTCTTTGCTAAAAGGCAAAATAAGACCGCTTCCCAATCTTGATTCATTTCTTCCAGCAATTCATAAATAAAGCGTGATTTACGTTCTAATCGTTCAAAAAACAATCGTTCCTGCCAGCTTTTAAAAATAAAACTGTCAATGTCTTTGATTTGTTTTTCGCACGCGATCCAAGTTTTTGGAGAAACCAACGCATTATAATTAGCGATTATATCTTTGTCAACATAATCTTTCAGAATCAAAACAGGAATTTCTGAATTATCGGCTCTAAAAATAGCGGTATCGTTTTCCCAAACTACATGAAGAATCACATTTTTATAAGCAGGATCATTTTCGTGATTGTGAAGATACCAGTCTGAAGATTTAATGTGAATTTCTACGTTTCCAGCCCATTTTTGATTTCCAATTTCGATGTGGGCATTAAAAAAATCTGGACCTGCCAATTCGAGATAATCACCCGTTTTTATAATGGTAATTAATTCGTCTTGAGCGGTTTTCAAATTCAAAGTATTAAACTTTTTGAATTTCCAGAGATAATGAAGAAAGTCTTCTTTCATTCTTAGATTTTATGAAGATTACAAAATCTAAAAATAATAAAATTTTAATATTATTCTTACAAAATAAATTTATTTAACGAAGCAGATATAATTTAGCGCATGCTCGAGCGTCTGACAAAGCTTCGTGATGATTGAGCTGAATCTTCATTTCGCGGCAACAGTCACTTAATTTTGTAGGTTTAAAACCTTTTTCTTTATAAATCTTTACTGTGCATTCCCATTTTAAAGCAATATTCAAATCTTCATAAACCAAACCATGAAGAAGCATTGTTTTCATTAAAACATTGCGGTCAAAGCTTTCGTTATGCGCCACAACAACACGATTTTTTAATCGCTTTTCTATTTCAGGATAAACTTGAAAAAAAGATTTTGAATTGATGGTATGTCTTGGATAAATTCCGTGCACACGAGTCGTAAACGGACTATATTCGTTATTTGGCGGTTTAATTAACGACACAAATTCGTCTACAATTATTCCGTTTTCTACTGTAACAATTCCGACAGAACAAGGATGATGACCTGTAGCCGTTTCGAAGTCTATAGCTGTAAAATTCATTTTTAATTTTTAAAATACAAATCCATAAATCTAATTACGAGTGCAATCAAATTTATGGATTCGTTTATTGGAAAAGGTTTATTTTATAGAACCAATAATATCATATTTTGTGATAATGTGGTGATTTCCGTTTCCTAAATCGATTAAAACGGCATCATTTTCTTTTGTAAAAAGTTTAGAAACTTCCTCTATTGGAGTTCCTAATTTTACAATTGGAAAAGGTTTTCCCATTACATCCTTAATTGGTTTTTCTGCCACATTTTTATCTGCAACATAACTTCTAAACAAGTCAGTTTCGTCTACAGAACCCACAAATCCATTGATATCTACAACCGGAATTTGAGAAATTTTATATTTACGCATACGCTCAATAGCATGCGAAACCAATTCTTCTGTACGTACAACGATTAATTCTTTATCAATATGATCTTTAATAACGTCTTCTGCTTTTGTGATATTTTCTTCTAAGAATCCGCGCTCGCGCATCCAATCATCATTAAACATTTTACCAACGTAACGGCTTCCTGAATCGTGAAATAATACAACAACTACATCATCTGGCTTAAAATGCTCTTTTAACTGCAATAACCCTTTGATACAAGCTCCGGCAGAATTTCCAACAAAAATTGCTTCTTCAAGAGCAATCTTTCTCGTGTAAACAGCAGCATCTTTATCTGTTACTTTTGTAAAGCCGTCAATTAAAGAAAAGTCAACATTTTTTGGTAAAATATCTTCTCCAATTCCCTCAGTAATGTACGAGTAGATTTCGTTTTCATCAAAAATTCCTGTTTCATGGTATTTTTTAAAAACCGAACCATACGTATCGATTCCCCAAATTTTAATATTCGGATTTTTCTCTTTTAGGTATTTTCCAACTCCCGAAATTGTTCCTCCTGTTCCCACACCTACAACAAAGTGCGTAATTTTACCTTCTGTCTGTTCCCAGATTTCTGGTCCAGTCTGCTCATAATGCGCCAATGAATTGGACAAATTATCATACTGATTAACATACCAAGAATTTGGAGTTTCTTCAGCCAAACGCTTAGAAACCGAATAATAAGAACGAGGATCTGAAGGTTCTACATCTGTAGGACAAACAACAACTTTTGCGCCCACAGCACGAAGAATATCCATTTTTTCTTTTGATTGTTTATCTGAGATAACACAAATCAATTTATAACCTTTTATGATCGCAACAAGAGCAAGTCCCATTCCTGTATTTCCAGAAGTTCCTTCAATAATAGTTCCTCCAGGTTTCAATCTTCCAACTGCTTCAGCATCTTCAACCATTTTCACGGCCATTCTGTCTTTTACAGAATTTCCTGGATTAAAAGTTTCGACTTTTGCCAATACTAACGCATCAATTTCAGCAACAATTTTGTTGAGCTTAACCAATGGTGTGTTACCAATTGTTTCTAAAATATTTTTTGAAAAGTCCATTTTGTTTAAGTTTATTATGTGGTTTTAAAATAAGTAAGTCTTTTTTTATTGGAAGAAATTCCAAACTAAACCAAAACGCAGTACAAAATCTCGGTACGGATTATTTGGCGTTGCATAATAGTTGCTTTGCGAAAATAAAGCATCAAAATGCTCTGCTTTTAAGTAAAATCTAGTCTGACGGATTCTTGCATTTAAGAAGAAATCGAATGTGGCAAAACCTCCGATTTTTTTATCCTGCTGTACAAAGAATTCAGCAATAACAGGATTGTAATCATCTCCATAATATTTAGTTAGATAATTAAAAACAAGTCCCGTCTGCATATATAAGGCCTTTTTAAAGAAATGTCCCGAATAATAAAATGTATTTCTAGTTACAAAATCAGGTACATTTAAAATCAAATCAGACTGATCTACCTTTTGATACAAAAGTGTATTATCTAAAGCAAAAGGTCCGAATTTAAATTCACGGCTGGCTTTTATTTCCAAATAATTAATTGTATTTCCGTATTGATACGGTTTCACAATTTGAACATTTGTTACAGCTTGTATGGTAGTATCATTAGCAAAATACAAATGATCTTTAAGAACTGTGTACTGCACTTGTCCCGTTACCCAAGGTGTCTGAATTTCGGCACTAAGCGAATTGATTTTTTCGTTTTTAAAATTATTTGCCCAATTGTATTCTACCCAGCTGCTTTGGTATAAATTATAATTATTGTTGGGTAGTTTGTTAATATTACGGTATCTAAAATCGAATTTAATTTTTTCGTTTAAATCGTATCGTAATTTCGCATCCAAATCAGAAAGTGACTGATTGGTAATGGATCTAGAATACAAAAATCTACCATTCCATTTGTTTTTTTGATATTCGTACTGACCTCCAACATTATTGATCTGTAAATACAAGTTTGATGGTACAGCATTTCCAGCTGCAGTAATTATAACTCTATCGTATTGGTAGTTTGATCTGTAATCGTCTAGAAAAAAGTTAAATTTCCCTAGCAGCGAATTTTCATAAGCAAGTCCAGCTTTATTGTACAATCTTTCGTATTTAGTCTGATCGTTAATATTGCCTGATGAATAAGAATCGCCAAAACGCGCCACTCTAGTACTTACATTATTATTATCTGTAATGGTAGAAAGCAATGTTGGCTGTTTATAATCGTAACTTTTATTCTCGTAATTGAACTGATGCGTTACATATAAATTATTATTTCCGTCTGTTGGATTTACTCTAAACACATGATCAAAAAATATTCTTCGCCCTTTTAACAGAGATTCTGCATCGGTTAAATAAACCTGTAATCGCTGTCTGTTTTTATAATCTTTGTTATCACTTTCAAAATTAGTAGTATTGGTAATACCGCCATTTTCTTCGTTCAAAACATCTTGAAAAGCATAATGAGCGTTTAAAGCATAACGTCTGCTGGTTGTTGCATAACTTGTTGTAAATCTAAAATTTCCAGCACTAACCAACTGATTAATGTAATCTCCCTCAGACCTTAAACCTCTATAGGCAATAGAAAAATTTAAATTTTTAGAAACATTCAACGTAATAAAAGAATCAACATTCTGTCCTTTATTAATTGTAGTATTAAAAAACAATTCTGTAAAAGGTGTTGCCACAGAATAATATCTAATTTGATCTGCCTGCATATAATTAAAATGCTTTCCGCTAAAACCAATTTCTGGATACGGAGAAAAACTCGTTAAACTATACTGCAAAGTATTTAAAGGCTGACCGATATTTGACATTTCTTGAAGGCCAAAAAGATCTCTTCTTAGGTGATTTTGTCTGTAAGCACTTTTAATTGTCAGCGAAGTATCTGCATAAATAGTATCATGCTCAAGGGTAACAATTTTATATTGATCAATTGTCGCAATTTTTTGTTTTTTCTTTTTTACGGTATCCGTAATACTAGAATATTCCGAATTCATATCTAAATTATTTTTAGAAGCTGGCTTTTTTTCCTGAGAAAACAATAATGTTGGTACAACTAATAGATATAGAAAAATGAATATTCTCATTTGATGGCTTTGTATAATTTATTTTGACAAAATTTGCTAAGCAAAGGTAAATTATAAAAACAAATAAAGAAAAAAACACTTCATTTTATACAATTGCCTTGGCTGACAGGACGAAAACGAATATTTTTGCTGAAAATTTCATTTAATTTGTTATTTAAAACCTAAAAAATGCTCGAAAAAAATTTCTCAGGATTTGTTTTAGAAACTGGAACAGACGAAGCCGGCAGAGGATGTCTGGCTGGTCCTGTTACTGCAGCCGCTATAATTCTTCCTGCTCATTTTGAGAATGTAATTTTGAATGACAGTAAACAGTTATCTGAAAAAACTAGAGCGCTTTTAAGACCTTTGATCGAAAAAGAAGCAGTTTGTTTTGCGGTTACTCATTTATTTCCAGATGAAATTGACGAAATCAACATTCTGAATGCTTCTATGAAAGGAATGCAGGAATGTATTTTAAAATTAAAGCATGTTCCAGAATATATTATCGTGGATGGAAATCGAGCTTTAAACGCCAAACTCGGACTTAAAAATACTTTTGGAAGACAATTTACTGCTGATGAAATTACATTACTAAAATCGATTCCGAACCAGAGTATTATAAAAGGTGACGGAAAATATTTAAGTATTGCTGCAGCTTCGATATTGGCAAAAACATATCGCGATGAATACATGGATCAAATTCATGAAGAATTCCCGATGTACAACTGGAAACAAAACAAAGGTTACCCGACCAAAGAACATCGCGAAGCCATAAAAAAATATGGCACTACAAAATATCACAGAATGAGTTTTAGACTTTTGCCAGAACAATTAGAACTTGATTTCTGTCAATAATCAAAAAACGACCTAAATTAGGTCGTTTTTTGTTTTCTATTGTAAACAGATTAGCACATAGAAACATAGTTTTTTACTCTACAAAAATTATTGAAAGAAACTCGTTTAACACATAGCGCTATCTATGTTCATTAATGCAAGTGAAACGCCTTCTAGTCGAAACAAAACCTATGTTTCTATGTGTTTAAATTAAACTTACTTTTTACTTTTTACTTTTTAAAAATTCTGCAAATGTTTTTGTATCGTAATAAAAAGGTCTGACCGCTGCAATTTTTCCATCTTTCAAATCAAGATGTTCTGAAATTGGAACTGACATTGTTTTTCCCGATTTTTTAGATTTACAGCTTATTGTAAAATAAATGATTACTTCATTTTTTGCAGCGTCGCTAAAATAAACTGGTTCTTTTTCGATTTGTAAATCAAAAAATTCAGTCGATTTTGTAAACATTTTAGTCCACTCGCTAATGCCTGTGTAGGTTCCTCCATAAGGTAAACCTGTTGCTTGATTGTAAATGGCACCGTCTGCAATTAAAGTCCCAAGAGTTTCAAAATCTTTAGTTTTATAAAGACTTTCAAAATATTTTGTTACCACTTTTAAATTATCAGTTTCTAGATTTTTTAGCACATCGGCCTCAGACAAAGTCGCTCCTTTATCCCAAAAACCAATTATTTTACTTACCTGTCCTTTTCCGTTTAAACGGGCAAAATCTCGGCCAGCCATTATGAGGTTGTTTTTAGAATCTAGAACTTTCCATTCCCATGTTACATAATTGTCTTTTACAATTTTGGCTCCTGATGTTATTACTGCATCTGGATTTTTCTTATAAAAATCGTTTATGACATTATTAAATCCAGCAGTTCCTTTTATAGATGCCGAAGGATCTTCAAAAGTACTGTCTTCCAACCAGATTGCTTTTATTAATTTTAATCTGGCGTCGCTATTTTTTTCCTGCCACACTTTTTCGTAAGCCGTAATTGGATATAATTTATCTTTCTTTTGAGCAAAAAGTCCGTTAAGAATAAAAAGGAAACATAATAAGTAGATTTTTCTCATAGGAATTGGGTTATATTGAATTCAACTTTACTTGTGATGTTTTCAAATTTAGCATAAATACTATAGCTAATTACAAATGATGTGCAAATTAGCATACTTGCAAAATCTTAACTTTTGTGAAATGTTTTTTCAATTTTTTTAATCAATTTTTAGAAAAAAACAGCTTTCTATTTAAAATTGAATCTTTATTTCTAGGTTGAAAAATAAGCAGCGTAACCTCGAAACAGTACTGTTTGATAGGAATAAAATTAAAAAACCGCCTCAAAAAACTTGAAGCGGTTTCTATTTCAGAAGATTTCTAAGCAATTTCTGCTTCAAATAAATCTTTTAGATGTTTTACAATTTTAGCTTTTACTTCTTCTTCATCTACTTTTTCCACTCCGAGTTCTACTTGTAAAGAGGTAACACCTTTTCCGCGAATGCCACACGGAATAATATTATCAAAATAGCCTAAATCTACATTTACATTTAATGCAAATCCGTGCATGGTCACCCAGCGCGAAGCACGAACACCCATTGCGCATATTTTGCGTGCAAACGGAGTTCCTGCGCCAAGCCAAACTCCTGTTTCTCCTTCGCTTCTACCCGATTCTAAACCGTATTCTGCCAAAGTCAAAATGATCGATTCTTCTAGAAAACGCAAATATTTATGAATATCGGTAAAAAAGTTTTCTAAATCTAAAATCGGATATCCTACAATTTGTCCAGGTCCGTGATACGTAATATCGCCGCCACGGTTGATTTTATAGAAGGTTGCTCCTTTGGCTTCGAGTTGTTTTTCGTTTAATAATAAGTTTTCCAAATCACCGCTTTTACCCAAAGTATAAACGTGTGGATGCTCAACAAACAATAAATAATTTGGAGTTGGCAGCTCTAGTTCTTCTCTTCTGTTCTTGATTTTTAAATCGACAATATCTTTGAAAATTTCTTCTTGATATTCCCAAGTCGATTTATAATCTTTCTGACCCAGATCCTGAAGTTGGATTTTTTTATTCATTTTAATTATTTTTCAAACTCAACATCAAAGTTAAGTTTGTCGGGATTCTCCATATAATCCGTAAAAGTGTATTGAATTGTAATTGATTTTCTATCGTCGCTAAATAATGCGCTCGGATTTGAAACTTTTTTTATCTTTTTTGGAAAGTGATATTTTACCACATAATTGGAAGAAGCAAAAACCATTTTAGACATGTCTCCAGCAGAATCTTTTGCTTTTGCCGCTGCCTTTTTTTGCTGATCTACAATAGCTTTTCTTGTAAATTTCTTTCCGTCATACGAATAACTAAGCTGACTATTATTATCTCCAAAACCACTACCCATTGGACCAGCATTTGCTCCTCCTTCTAATTTCTGAAATGTACTTAAGGTCTGCAAAATGTCCTGCATTTCGTTTACATTTTTAAAATCAGATGCTAAAGTCATTAAAAACTGTTTTTTTTCACTGCTCATTTTTGTTGTAACAACGAAGTTTTCTAATTTTTTAAGCTCTTTTTGAGTCTCTGGAGATAATTTTGCAATGCTGTCTTTTTTCTCTTCAAATAATTGTTTGAAAGTAAAAGTTGAGTCAATATCTTTTTTGGCATTTTCTCCCATTTGACCCGCAATTTGATCGCCAGCCATTTCCATTAAAGCAGAACCGTCCATGTCTACAGAAAATTTACCAGTTCCGTTATCGTTGATATAAATATTTTCGGTGAAAGTGCAGCTTGTCAACGTTGCTACTAAAAAACAAAAACTAAGTAGTTTGTATAATTTCATCTTTGTACAATTTTTTATCAAAGATACGAACTTTTTTATTTTCTAAGGTTCTGAGATACTAAGGTACTAAGGTGCTAAGTTTCTGAGATATTAAGTTCTTGGTTCAATCTAAAATTACTTCCAGATTCGTGCTTTCTGGATTTTGCAGACAATCTGCGAGTTGAAATTCTAGAGTAAACGATTTTCTATCGGAACTTATAATGGCGTTTGAATTTGAAACCGATTTTATATTTTTTGGAAAATGATATTTTAAAACATACGATTGTATGAGTTTTGAAGAACCGTATTTTGCTTTGAATTTTTCTGAATCTTCTTTTGCTTTTTCAAATTCTGCTGTATTTATAATAGTAACAGAACGTTTGAAAATTGTACCATCAAAATCATATCCAATTCTGAAATAATGATTTTCTGCTGTCAATGCATAATTATGCTGTATATCTGAGGCATAATCTTCTGTTTTAGATAAATCCGGGATTTCTGAAACTTTATTAAAATGAAGTGAGAAAACAGTTCTAAATTCTTTTTCGAAAGAACTTCTTTTTACATGAACTTTTACATTGCTGTATTTCTGAAATAATTGCTGTTCTTGGGCTGTATATTTTGAGAAGTTTTCTTTGTATTTGCCGATGTATTCTTTGAAAACGTAGGTGGTATCTTGAAAAACGTTTTCCTTAGCATATTCTTCTCCAGCCAATTGCATATAGCTATTTTCTTCTCGAAGCTGTACTAGCTCAACATCGCCGCTTCCGTCTGGATTTATGGTAATCGTTTCTGTAATTTGACAGCTAGAAAAGAAAATCAGCAATAGAAAAATGGATAAATATTTCATTCTTTTAAGGTTATAAAGTTTTTTACGAGGCTAAGATAGTAAGTTTTTTCAGTCATTGCGTTCCAACTAAAACGTCTTTTGAAAAACAAAAATTTCTATTCTAGCCCCGATAGGAGCGGTATCCTTTTTCTTGCTTCTTTAGCAAGGAAAAGATACAAGTGGATAGCGGGACTAAAGGTCATTGAAACCCAATAATTTGATGCTTCAAAAAATCTAAAAACTGCATCCTAAAATCTGCATTCTTTTTTTTATCTTTGCACACTTAAAAAATAGCACAAAATGGCATTATCAGAACAAGAAATCATTAGAAGAGAAAAACTTCAGAACTTACGCAACTTAGGAATCAATCCTTATCCGGCAAATCTTTTTCCTGTAAATCATACATCTAAGCAGATAAAGGAAACGTTTGAAGAGGGTAAGAAGGTGATCGTTGCGGGACGTTTGATGAGTGTTCGTGATCAAGGTAAAGCTTGTTTTGCTGAATTGCAAGACAGCGAAGGACGTATTCAATTGTACGTAAACCGCGATGTTTTGTGTGAAGGTGATGATAAAACGTTGTACAATCAGGTTTTTAAAAAATTAACCGATTTAGGAGATTTTATTGGAATTGAAGGTGAATTGTTTACAACACAAGTTGGTGCACAATGTATTCGGGCAACTGGTTTTACTTTCTTGAGTAAAACATTGCGTCCGTTGCCTTTGCCAAAAGTGGACGAAGACGGAAATGTACACGATGCGTTCAACGATGCTGAATTGCGTTACAGAATGCGTTATGTAGATTTAACGGTGAACCAACATGTTAAAGATACTTTTATCAAACGTACTAAGTTATTTACTGCAATGCGTGGTTATTTTAACGATGCTGGATATTTAGAAGTTGACACTCCAGTTTTACAGTCAATTCCTGGTGGCGCTTCTGCACGTCCGTTTATTACGCATCATAATTCGCTTGATATTCCGCTATACATGCGTATTGCGAATGAATTGTATTTAAAAAGATTAATTGTTGGTGGATTTGAAGGTGTTTATGAGTTTTCTAGAAATTTCCGTAATGAAGGAATGGATAGAACGCATAATCCTGAGTTTACTGCAATGGAAATATATGTAGCTTACAAAGACTACAACTGGATGATGGAATTTGCTGAAGGTTTGCTTGAACATTGTGCAATTGCCGTAAATGGAACTAGCGAAGTTACTTTTGGTGAACACCAAATTAACTTTAAAGCGCCTTACGCTCGTGTTACAATGACAGATTCTATTAAACATTTTACTGGTTTTGATATCTCTGGAA
The DNA here is from genome assembly GCF_946479975.1 of uncultured Flavobacterium sp. The sequence continues at coordinate 1,284 of NZ_CAMLIX010000105.1, read as the reverse complement.
AAACAGAACAAGAATTGTTTGACGCTGCACGCGGAATGGGAATTGAGGTTGACAACACAATGGGTAAAGGAAAATTGATTGATGAGATTTTTGGAGCGAAATGTGAAGGAAATTATATTCAGCCAACTTTTATTACTGATTATCCTAAGGAAATGTCGCCGCTTTGTAAAGAGCACCGCGATAATCCAGATTTGACGGAACGTTTTGAATTAATGGTTTGTGGAAAAGAAATTGCAAATGCTTATTCTGAATTGAATGATCCGATTGACCAAAGAGAGCGTTTTGAAGATCAAATGCGTTTGGCTGCAAAAGGTGATGATGAAGCAAACGGAATTATCGACGAAGATTTCTTAAGAGCACTTGAATACGGTATGCCTCCAACTTCTGGAATGGGAATTGGAATGGATCGTTTGATTATGTATTTGACTAATAATGCTTCTATACAGGAGGTTTTATTGTTCCCGCAAATGCGTCCGGAGAAAAAGCAAACTGTTGAACTTTCTGATGAAGAGAAATTTATCGTTGATTTATTGAAAGGAAACGAAAATAAAATGGATTTAACGCAACTTAAAATTACTGCAAATTTAAGCGGTAAAAAATGGGACGCGTCTATGAAGAACTTATCTAAACACGGTTTGACTAAAGTTGCTGTTGAAGGTGAGTTTAAGTTTGTTGAACTTGTTGGTTAAATTCCAATTCTAAAAATTCCAAATTCCAATCCCTAAACTTCGGGAAGATTTAATAATATTTCAAACCTGACAGATTTTTAAAATTTGTCAGGTTTTTTATTTTATGACTACTCATTCCGTAGGAATGTTTGGTCGGTAGAATTTAAATTTAAATTGCGTTTTACGTTCCCTGGGAACGTTTGATTGAACAGTTATTCTTTTACTGCTGAGATGTTCCTACGGAATGTTAAAAACTGTTATTTAAAACGAATACTTCACCAGATTCTTTCCTTGAATATCTAAAATAGAAGTACTTTCCTTCGGAACTTCTCCTTTCCATTTTTCTTCTACAGAAGGATTTGATGGATATTTTCCGTTTTTCATTTTTACGAGATGAAATGTTCCACCGCTTTTTATTAAAAGATTATAGAATTTCTCTAAAGATTCTGTTGTAACCAAAATAGGAAAATCGGTTAAAGAAAATCTATTGATTAAAGTTCCGTCATTATTCAAAATATATCCAGAACAGCCTCCGCTTCCGCAGAAATAGGAATTCGAAAAACCAACAAAGATCGGAAGAGCACACGTCTGAACTCCAGTCACTTGACAGGATCTC
>NZ_CAMLIX010000104.1 GCF_946479975.1 uncultured Flavobacterium sp. | reverse complement strand
CCAGCTTTTTACAACTTCGGTATTGTTAATGTAAAATTTTATTCCATCATCACTTCCAAGGTCAAAGCGGTATGTACCGGCTTCAGTAATATTGACAAGCATTTTATATCGTACAAAGAAACGGTCTGTAGGAGCGGCTTCACACGGAATTTCGGTAGTAAGTCCGCTAACGGCACCATCTCCCATATCTCGGTCAAAGTTCTTATTTTCGGTTACTCTTCCAATATAAGTCGCAATAGTACTGCTTGGTAAAGCAGGATAATTGATATTCGGTGGGATTGCAGCGTTACTTGCAAGCTTGTAAACATATCCAGTCCACTGGTTTTGTCCAAAGTCAGTTTGGTTACCTGGGGCTTGGCATTTTACATTTAGAGTTACAGTTGCAGTTGAATAATTTAATCCGTTAAAGATTGTATACTCGAATGTTGATGTTCCTGTGAAACCTGGCGTAGGAGTAAAGATTACATTAGTTGTACCATTTACTTGAACACTTCCGCCAACATTTGGCTGAGTTGTAGTTATTGAAACTAATGGTGTATAGTTTTCATCATTTGCCAAGATAGAAATTGGCGTAGCAGCGTTTGAAGTAACGGTTGCAACATCGGCAACTGCAGTAATTAAATTTGATGGTTCTACAATACCTGTAATTGTTGGACCAACATCTCCACCGTAGTCATTTCTTATATTGAAATAACCATTAGACTGGTTTAATACCGCATACGGATAAATTCTGATATAAAAAGTTTCATTTTTACCGCTTAATACTCTGGTTCCGCTTGGAAAAGTCATCGTAACTTCAGTATCTACATCCTTAGTTACTGTTGTTGGTGCTTGCAATATTGTTCCGTTATCAGCAAAATTCGGATCTTTAGAATAACGTACTTGAAACATAGTCGCTCCTTCAGTTCCTGGAGAATTGTATATAAATTTAAATTGTGTCAATGTCAGGTTGTAATTTTGTTTAGGCGTTACGCTTACCTGTACATATCTTGTTAAGTTTTCAGCAGTCGAACCGCCGTTTTGAAGTCCCTTGATATTGAATTGATTACTATATATATCTAAAGTAGTTCCGTTTCCGCCTACAGTAAGATCATTACCTATTAGATATTGATTTGTAACTACTGCTTTTGGTGTTTGTATAGCACCATTCCAAATGATTAATCTAGGAGTAAGTTCGTTAACATAAACCATTACAGTTGCAGTAGACGTTTGAGTTCCTTTTGTGAGTGTGTATGTAAATGAGGTTGTGCCCTTAAAGTTTGCAGCAGGTGTAAAGGTTAGAACTGTGCCATTTGCAGAAACTGTTCCTCCTGTTGGTTGAGTAAAAGTTATTGTAGCACCACTCGTATTTGTGTCATTTGCTAATGGATTGAAAGCGATAGCTCTTTTTTCTTGCGTAGAAACAAGGTCGTTATTTGCATTTAAATCTGCAGCATCATAATTTAAAACTGTTCCTGTAATTGTAGGTGTAGTTCCTGAGCCTTTAGTATTATCATTAGCTAAAAATATTGGAGCATCATAGGTATTTGGTTTTAATTTATAACCATAAATACGAATCGTTATTTTCTCAGTAGGGTATAATGTAATGTTTGATAAATCTAAAGACTTATCTGTTGCAATTCCATTGGTTGCTGTTGCTTCGTCAACTAATAAAAAGCTAGTAGCAAAATCATCCTTAGAATATCGTACCTGATATCTCGTTACATTAGTAGTTGGATCTGGCTTATATGTGAAATTAAATTTATCTAATTTGATTTTGTGTCCTGCTTGAGCTGAAGTAGTTACTTGAAAATATTTTGATTCATCAATACTAAATTGAGTTGTCCATCCGTATCCTTTAAACCCTTCATTTGCTAAGACATCTAACTGTGAAGAAGGTCCTTTTGTCAAATTATCTGCGCTAATTGTATTGTTTGGAGCATAAATTGTTGGCGCAGCGGTGTCAGGACCATTCCATTTTACTAAAGGTATAACTGTTGGGGCAGTTACTGTTACATAAACGGTTGCTGTAGAAGTTGTTGATCCATCTCCACTAGTGTAGGTAAATGATGTTGGTCCTGTAAAACCAGCAGAGGGAGTGAATTTTATTCTATTATCCGAAGTTACCAAAGCTATTCCGTTTGCCGATTGAGATGCAATACTTACAGAAGTAATGGGTTTTGAGCTTGACGTTACAAGGTCATTTGAAGTCACATCAATGTAAGAAAAATTGTCTTTTATGCTAGTAGCATTATCATCTCTTGCAACTAGAACACTGCTGTAAGGTGAAGCTGTACCTTTTACAGTTGCACCACCATTAGCTGCAACAGAGCCAATTTTTATTTGAAAATTATTATAAGTATTATATGCATAAATTCTAATATACATTGTTTTACCAGAGGAAACTGTGTTTAATGCAGCGGGAAAATTGACGCTGTAAGGAATCCAGTCCGAGGGAGAACTTGAGGTTTCTCCAATTAAATCATATACTCCTGTTGAAAAACTACTGTCTGTAGAGCATTTAATTCTAAATTTTTGCCCGCTTCCACCTTCTGATCTACATTCAAAACTGAAATTTGTTAAATCAAGGTTATAACCAGTATTTGGTTTAAAAACTAAAGAAATATATTTTGTACTGTCGTAGCCTCCAACATTGAAAGAAGGATCTGGCCAACCTCCTGTTTGATAAAATTTGTTTTCGCCAGAATAATCTAGAACGCCTATTGTTACACCACCAATAGCTGTGATATTATCTCCAGTAACATTAGCATTGTTCGTGGGCGCATATTGACCGTTAATAGCGTTCCATTTAACCAAGTCAGTTTGAGAAATTCCAAAAAAAGGCAATAAAAATAAAAATAAAAGTAGAGTTTTTTTCATACTAGATCTTTTTCAATCAGATTGTTATGCTGGCATAATAGATTATGCACGCGCAAATATAAACACATCTACGAGTCGTAAGTAATCTAGGATTTGAGAAAGGCTTGTTATTCGATGAGTTGTTAAAATACTCGACGAACTACATCAAAAAAATTAACATTCGAGAATAATTCTTATAAAAAATGAAAAAAAAAGATAAGAATTATCGTAAAATTTAACTTTTAAAGAGGTGTTTTTTTGTGATTTAGTATCAAAAAACGTCTAGTAAGGTATAAATCTCTCATAAAAAGAATAATTTATAACCTAAAGTTATTTGGTTTCTGTAAGTAATTTATAGGGTTTTATTGTGATAAAAACGATTTTGAAAGAGTTAAGATTATACTTTTTATGTTTAAAAACAGAAGATTATTTTTTTTCCAATTCCTGAACTTTTTCGTACACGAGATTACTTTCGTAACCTCTTCGAAGAACGTAATCGCAAAATTTCTTGCGTTTTTTCAAAAGATTGGATTCGGTTAAACTGTTCCAACATCTTTCGGACAAATTTTCGAAAGTTTCAAAATATTCTTCAGCAGTGATCTCCTTTAAGGCCAGAGTTATATTGGTTGACGAGATATGTCTTGCTTTTAATTCGTTTGTAATTCGAATTTTACCCCAATGTTTTATACGATGTTTGCCCCTTGCAAAACTGCAGGCAAAGCGGGTTTCGTTTAGAAAATTATCTTCAATAAGTTTAACAATGATCGTATCTATCTCATCTGCTGTCATTTTTAAGCTATATAATTTTGAAACTACTTCGTCATGACAACGTTCCTGATAGGTACAAAAGTGCTCTAACTTTTGTAAAGCTTCTTTGATGGTGAAGATATCTTTCGTCGGTTTATTCATTCGTTTTAACATTTTTATGTAATATTGCTCAAACGGTTATAAATTATTTCTAAAAAATGTTAACAATTGTTAAAAAGAAATAAAATATAACCTTGCGTATTAGGTTTATTTAAATATTTTTGTACGCAAATTTAACAGTTTTAATTCTTCTCAAAATCAGAATTTTACCTTTTTAAATTCAACTAAAAACCAAATGTTACAATTCTTCGTATGTAAGAAATATTGCCCTTTTGCTTTCTAGCAGCCCAAAAACAAATTTAACAAATACCTACCGAATATGATGAGAAAACTACTTTACTCGTTTTTATTTTTTATTTTTTTGCATACTGCTGGTTTTGGACAGTGCGCATATATCACTGGAGCTACATCAATTGGCACATATAATGGCTGTATTGATAACACTGTGAATACATCAAACTTAAGTGCGGGGCAATTTGCACAAGTAAATGTGATACGAGGTTATAGTTATACATTTTCAATAGGAAATGTCTTCAACGGTACAGGAAACGGTAATAGAGAAAATTTAACAATTTTTGACGCCTCGAATAATAATTATGCAGGAGGTTATAATATTGGGCAATCTGGAGCTAGTGTGACTTGGACTGCAACATTTTCAGGCGCAGTTAAAGTTTTATTTACTAGAGATTGTAATTCGTCGTCTGGATCTGGACCCTTATCAATTGTAATTAATTCAGTTGGTAATAATTTAGACGATCAAACGATTGCTGGATCAGATGTATGGAGAGGGCATATATACAATTGGACTAGTGCGACTTTGCCTCCTGGTGGTACATCACCAGCATCACCAGCCACTTCTACACCTTTTACTGATGCAGAATATGCGGGTTACTATGATTATGGGGCGGAAACAATACCAGTAGGATACAATTTTGGAGGTGATGGTACTTGTCTAAATGTTTTCTCAATTGGTACGCAACGTGCTAGTATTTATACGGAAACTTTTGCCGTAAGATACAGGATGAAATCCAACAGAGCTGCTGGTTGTTATTTAGTTACTGTTAGAGGTGATGATGGAGTAAGACTCTATGTAGATAATGTTAAAGTTTTTGATGAATGGAAACAGCAGTCAACTACAGAGTATGCTAATGTATTAGTTTATCTAAAAGGACCAGCTGCTGGAGGGAGTGACTTGGTTTTAGATTATTATGAAAACACTGGAGGAAATCAAGTAAGTTTCAGTATTAATCCGTTTGATCCAAATTCAAATACTATAATTGCACCTACACCATCTGTGGTTTGTAATAACACTAGGCCAAATACTATTGATGGATCTTCTTATACTTACAATGGATCATCAGTAAACCCTTCAATAAAATATCAATGGCAGACAGCAACAAACGCTAATGGGCCATGGACAGATGTAAGCGGTGAGACAAATGAAGATTATAGACCTTTAGCTGTCATTACATCTGCACCTGTTGTTAATTATTATCGTAGAGTTGTTTCTGCAGCAGCTTCAAATGCATCAGCTTGTACTTGGAATAGTAATGTAATAAGTATTACGACATCAGTAAATGGAAGTATCACTTCCGTAACTCCTGTTTTAAATTCAACAACAAATTTGACATGTTCTAGTTTTACAGCAAATTGGAATTCGATTCCATCTGCTTCAAGTTATAGACTAGATGTAGCTACTAATAATACTTTTACAACTCTGGTATACAATAATGTAGATGTGGGATTGACAACGTCTTTTAATGTAACGGGACTAACTACTGGAACTACTTATTTTTATAGAATAAGAGGATACAATGGTTGTGGTCCGAGTACAAGTAATAATTCAAATATAGTTACAGTAACTACCATTTTACCATCAGTAACAATAAGTGGTGGTACTACAGTTTGTCAAAATGCAACTTCACCTTCAATTAATTTTACAAATTCACAGAATTCAGCAATTACAGTTACTTATAATATAAATGGCGGGACTAATACAACTTTAAACGTATCAGCTAACTCGGTTGCAGGTATTTCTGCTCCCACTACTGCCAGTGGTACTTTTACATATAACTTAGTAAGTGCTGTTTATCAGTCGGTCCCAACTTGTTCACAAAATCTTACAGGTTCTGCGACAATAAATGTAAATCCGACTTCTGTAGGAGGGAGTATAGCAGGAAGCACAGCAGTTTGTACAGGAACTAATAGTACTTTGTTGACTTTAAGTGGTCATACGGGATCAATAACAAGATGGGAATCATCATTGGATAATTTCGCTACTACTGGTACACCAATTTCTAATACTAGCAACACTTATACAGCTACAAATTTGACAGCAACAACTTCATACCGTGCAGTTTTAACTAGTGGAGTTTGTTCTTCAAGCAATAGTAGTTCTGCAACTGTAACTGTAAATCCAGTACATACTATCACTGCAGGATCAAATAGAAGCGTTTGCCAAAATAGCACAATGACCAATATAACAATGAACTTAGGTGGTGGTGCTACGGGAGCAACTGTTACAGGTTTACCAGCGGGGGTTACTTATGCGGTTGCATCGGGAGTTTTAACAATAAGCGGTACACCTACAGTAAGTGGAGTTTTTCCTTATTCTGTAACAACAACTGGGAATTCTTGTACCACAGCATCTACAAATGGAACAATAACAATTGGAATAGGGAATAATACTATTACCTATGCACAGGGCACATCAGGATATGTGTGTATAAATGCGGATGAAAGTAATAGTACTCCAGCAAATTTTATAGCTCCAACAGGAACTTATTTTAATACTGTAAGTTTTGCAAGTTATGGAACAGCACTTGGAAGCTGTCCATCTTTTACAATAAATTCTAGCTGTCATGCTCCACAGAGTCAAGGTACGGTAGAAAGTAAATTATTAGGTAATTCAGGAACAATTCCAATTCTGCCAAGTAATAATGTTTTTCCAGATCCTTGTGTTGGTACATTTAAATATTTAAGAGTAGTTGCTTATTATTCACAAACAATTTGTTCTGGAACAGCACCAGGAACAATATCAGGAAGTGATCCAACAGGAAATGGTACATATACATACGAGTGGCAGAGTAGTACGTCAGCTGCTGGACCATTTACTGCTATTCCAAGTACTAATAGTAAGGATTATACTCCTGGAGTTTTAGCGCAGTCAACCTATTTCCGCAGAGTAGTTACCTCTGCTGGTTGTACAAGTACTTCTCCTATTCTTTTAATAAAAGTAAATCCTTTACCAACAATAGCAACCGTTGCTACGGCTTCTACAATTTGTAATGGAGCAACAAGTACTTCTTTGACATATACAGGAACAACTGGAGCACCTACAACGTACAGTATTACTTGGAATGCTTCACCAGCCAATACCTTTGCAGCAGTTACAGATGCTTCTCTTCCAGGAACAAGTCCTATATCTATAACAATTCCTTCTACAACGGCGGCTAACACATATACAGGAACAATAACTGTGAAAAATGCAAACGGATGTATTTCTACAGGAAATAGTTTTACTCTAACTGTCCGTCCACAATTTTCAGCGGGAGCCATTGATTCAACAGGAGAGACAATTTGTTATGGAGGAAACCCTTCGTCAATTGGTAATACAACATTTGCAAGCGGTGGTGATGGAACAATTACTTACCAGTGGCAGAGTAGTACAGATGCTGCTTTTACAGCACCAGTAACAATCGCAAATAATAATTCAGCATATACGCCTCCAACGGGATTGACAGTAAATACGTGGTATAGACGTCAGGCAAAAGACGGGACTTGTAATACTACTTTTACTTCATCTTCAAATGTGTGGGCAGTAACGGTTCGTTCACAATTTACAGCGGGAGCCATCAATTCAGCAGGAGAGACAATTTGTTATGGAGGAAACCCTTCGTCAATTGGTAATGCAACATTTGCAAGCGGAGGTAATGGAATAATTACTTATCAGTGGCAGAGTAGTACAGATGCTGCTTTTACAGCACCAGTAACAATTGCAAATAATAATGCAGCATATACTCCTCCAACGGGATTAACAGTAAATATGTGGTATAGACGTCAGGCAAAAGACGGGACTTGTAATACTACTTTTACTTCATCTTCAAATGTGTGGGCAGTAACGGTTCGTTCACAATTTACAGCTGGAACGATCAATTCTACGGGAGAAACAATTTGTTCTGGCGGAAATCCTTCACAAATAGGTAGTACAACAGATGCGAGTGGAGGTAATGGTGTTATAACTTATCAATGGCAGGCAAACGGAGTTAATATAGCGAGTTCAAATAGTGCTGTATATACGCCTCCAGCAGGATTAACAACTACAACTACTTACACAAGATATGCAAATGATGGGATATGTAATACTAGTCCAATGGCATCTAGTGGAAGTTGGACTGTTACCGTAAATTCAATACAAAATAAACCATCAATTGGAACTATAACCAATGTAACTTGTCTAAGTCAGGGAAGTGTGATTTTAGGAAATGTTCCTTCATCAGGTTCTTTTCAGATTAACCAAACTGGCGATACATCAAGATCAATTACTGTTCCTAGTTCAACAGGATCAACGTATACTGTTTCAGGTTTAGCTGCAGGTACATATTATTTCACAGTACAAACAGCAACTACCTGCGTATCAACACAAAGTGATCCAGTAACAATTACAGATCAATCTTCTACTACATGGAATGGTTCTGGATGGTCACATGGAGCTCCTGATAGTTCTAAAAGTGTAATTATAGCATCTACAGCAGGAAATCCTTTTCCAACTAATATAGAGGCTTGTTCACTTACGATTACAGTTCCTAGTGGACCAACAGATCTACCTGTAATAGTTAAAGATGGAATAACTTTAACCATTACTAATGCAGTAACATCTAATGGTAAATTGCTTTTTGAAAGTGGATCAAACTTAGTGCAAAAGACAGATGTTCAAAATACAGGAGAAATTATTTATCAAAGAAAAGCTACTGTTGCCCGTTATGATTTAACGTATTGGGGAATGCCGGTTGCAAAACCTGGTTTTACTATGAAGATGTTTTCTCCAAATACGCTAATAGATAAATATTTCATCTTAGAACCAAGTAACGCGAGCTGGGTAGAAAATTATAACGGAACTTTCCCAATGATAGCTGGTAAAGGATACAGCATTAGGGCTCCTCAAAGTTTTCCAAGTCCTACAAAACAAGAATTTATTGGAACTTTCGAAGGAATTCCAAATAATGGAGACATTCCTGTAACTGTTGTAAGCGGAAAATGGAATTTAATTGGAAATCCTTATCCTTCCTCAATTAATGCTGAGAAGTTTAGAGATGATAATCCAGGTATTGGTGCTTTGTATTTCTGGGCTCACGTAAACCTTCCTGTTAAGTCTTCTACAGATCAATTTTACTATTACACAGACGATTTTGTAGTGTATAATGGATTGGGAAGTGTAGATACAGGAGAAGCAAATTATTTTAAAGGACAAATTGGCGCTGCTCAAGGATTTATTGTTAAAGCACCGACTGCCACAGTAAACTTCAATAACAGTCAGCGTAATGGCGGGAATAATAGTCAGTTTTATAAAACAGCTCAATCTACTATCGAGAAAAACCGTGTTTGGCTTAATTTAAAAAATACTGAGGGTATATTTAAACAGATTTTGTTAGGATACACCACTGGCGCAACGAATGCTCTCGATGTTGATTTTGATGCGCTTTCTATGGCATCAAATCCAGTAGTTGATTTTTACAGTATTGGTACTGCTAAAAAATTAACCATCCAAGGACGTGCGCTTCCTTTCGTAAAAAGTGACGTAGTGCCATTAGGATATTTGATTGCAAATAAAGGTGATTACACGATTTCTATCGATCATGCAGACGGATTATTTAATGAAGGTCAGGATGTGTTTTTAGAAGATAAAACAAACGGAAAAATAACAAATCTGCGTCTTGAAAACTATAAGTTTACAACTGCTGCAGGAACATTCAACAACCGATTTGCGATTCGTTATACAAGCGCTACATTAGGAGTTGACGATGTTGAAGGTTTAGAAAACAGCGTTTTAGTATCTGTTAAAAATAGAGAAGTAAAAATTACCTCTTCAAACGAATCTATAAAAGAGGTTAACATTTTTGACATTGGAGCACAGTTGATTTACACTAAAAATAACGTAAATTCAACAGAACTTCAGATTTCTAATCTGCAGTCAAGTGATCAAGCATTATTAGTAAAAATTACATTAGAAAACGGTTATACATTTACTAAGAAAATTATCTTCAGTAATTTGTAGAACAGTAAAAAAAATACATTTTAAAAGTCCATTCCTAAAAGAATGGGCTTTTTTTATGTTCAAAATATCCCTGAATCTAGGTATTGTGCATTTTAATAACACTTTATAATTTGGTTTAATTCTTACAATTATCAACCTTAATTATATCATTTTGATTAAAAATATACTATATCTACCAATTTTAATTCTTACGCTATTTTTCAATCAAAACCTTTCTGCACAGCAAGGCAAAGTTGATATTACGTTCAATACAAAAGACGATGGCCAAAACGGCGACGGATTTAACGCAGCAGTTCGAACTTTACTTTTGCAGAGAGACGGTCGTTTAATTGTAGGCGGTGATTTTTTAAGTTTGAACGGAATTCCCGTTTCCTACATTACCCGTTTAAATCCGGATGGATCAATTGATGAAAGTTTTGAAACAGGAACAGGATTTAATGGTAAAGTGTATGCTTCCTATTTACAAGACGATGGCAAAATTATATTAGGAGGAAGTTTTACAAGTTATAACGGAATAAGCGCTGGAAGAATTATTCGTCTAAATCCAGATGGTTCTTATGACGACACTTTCAATACGGCCGTTGGAGCAACTACAGGAATTATTTATGATATTGCTCAACAGTTAGATGGTAAAATAATTATTGTAGGCAGTTTTACAAAATACACAAATAGTACAGTTAATCGAGTGGCGCGTTTACTTCCCAACGGCGCACTTGATTCTTCGTTTTTAACTGGCTCAGGATCGGCTTTAAATATTACGCATGTTCGCGTGACTTCAAACCAGAAAATAATTCTAACAGGAAATTTTTCCACCTTCAACACTATAGCGGCTAACAGGATAATTCGGCTGAATGAAAATGGCAGTTTTGATCCCAGCTTCAATTATGGAACAGGATTCAATGATGATGTAAATGCAATCGCCCTGTGCCCAGACGGAAAGATTATTGTAGGAGGTAATTTCACAACCTATAAAGATATTACTGCCAATAGAATAATTTGTTTAAACGAAGATGGAACCAAAAACGAGAGCTTTCAAACCGGTACAGGTTTTAGTAAAGAAGGTATTCAGGTATTGAAAATTAATGCCAATGGAGATATTATGGCGGGTGGCTCTTTTACGGGTTTTTACAATAATGCCGAAGTTAACAGAGTGGTTTTTCTAAATAGCGATGGAACATTGAAATCTGATTTTGATATGGGGTCAGGGCCGGCATCTGCTTCTGTTTTATGTTTAGAATTCGATGAAGAAGATTCTTGGTTTATTGGCGGTTCTTTTTCTGTTTTTGATGGATTAAACCAAGGAAGATTAGCTAAAATTGACAGGGACGGTGAACGGGATATTGCTTATTTGGCTTCAGGAGTTGGATTTGATAATTCGGTTTCTACCGTTTTACCTCTGCCGGACAAAAAGACAATTGTGGGTGGGAGTTTTAAAAAATTTAATGGCGAGTCAGTTTCAAGAATTGCCTGTCTTTTAGAAAATGGATCTAATGACATTGCTTTTAATTCTCAAAAATCTGGGGCAAATAATTTAGTAAAAGCAACAGCACTGCAAGCAGATGGGAAAATAATTTTAGCCGGTAATTTTACAAAATACAATGACGTTACCATGAATAGAATTGTTAGAATTAATTCAAATGGAGAAATTGACAACTCTTTTAATATCGGCGAAGGCTTTAATGCTCAGGTTTATGCATTAGCAATTCAATCAGATCAAAAAATTATTGTGGCAGGTAATTTCATAAAATATAACGGATCAACAGTAAACGCTACTAGAATTGTGAGATTGCTTTCAGACGGAACAAAAGATCCAAGTTTCAATACTGGTTTGGGAGCAGATGCAATTATTGAAACTTTAGCAATGCAATCTGATGGAAAAATTCTAGTTGGCGGTCGTTTCAAAACATTTAATGGATTACCAATAGCTGGTTTGGTACGTTTAAATTCTGATGGAAGTATTGATGCTAGTTTTAATATCCAAAATGGGTTTGATAAAAATGTTTACGCAATTGGTTTACAATCTGATAAAAAGATAGTTGTTGGAGGTTCATTTTTAACCTTCAACGGAACTTCTCAAAAAAGAATTCTTCGATTAAACACCGACGGAAGTCTTGATACAAGCTTCGAATCTGGAACAGGTTTTAGCAAAGGAGATGTTCGAACTATTTTGATACAACCCGATGACAGAATACTACTTGGAGGTGCTTTTTCAGGAACGTATAAAAATACAGCAGTATCACGATTAATTCGGTTATTGCCTTCTGGGGCTTATGATAACTCCTTTTCGGCAAATTTAAATAATACCGTTTTTGCAATGAATTTTAGTGAGGATTATCGATTGTTGGTTGGAGGAAATTTCAATTCGGTTTCAGGTATTTCAAAACACAGAATTGCCCGTTTAAAACTTTGTGTCAATACTACAATTTGGAACGGAATTTCTTGGTCAAACGGATTTCCATCACCGGGAAAAGATGTTATTTTTAAAGATAATTATCCAAATTTAACTACAACAAATATGTGTGGTTGTGCTATAGACGAAGCGAAAACCGTAGTACTATCGGAGAAAAACAACTTAGAAATAGAATTTGCATATACTGGTTTTGGAACTTTAGTGCTGGAAAACGCTGCGAGTTTATATCAGTCAGATGATGATATGATAAATACGGGAATCATTCATCTCAAAAGAAAAACTACTCCAGTAATGCGGTACGATTTTACCTATTGGTCATCGCCAGTAGGCAATCAAAAGCTATATGATTTTTCACCCGAAACGCTTTTAGATAAATATTTCTTTTACGATCCATTTTCTGGCTGGGTCGAAAATTATAAAGGAACCATGAATATGATTCCTGGTCACGGTTATAATGTTAGAGCTCCTCAAACCTATTCGATTACAGATCGAGTGATCTTTGAAGGCACATTTAAAGGAATTCCAAATAATGGAAAAGTAGAAGTTAATTTGGAAACGGCTAACAAATATTACTTGGTTGGTAATCCGTATCCGTCCGCAATCAGTGCAGATGAATTTATAAAATTCAATGCACCAAAAATAAAGGGAGCACTCTATTTTTGGACACATAACCAGCCTCCTTTAAATTTTATTTATACTAACGATGGTTTTGCGGCTTATAATCTTTTAGGAGGAGTTGGAACACGACCTGCGCTCAATTCTGGTGTAAGTACTGAAGCTCCAGATGGGAATATTGCTTCGGGTCAGGGATTTTTTGTCAGAAGTAATACTGTCAGCACTTTAGAGTTTAACAATACTATGCGAATCCGGGAAAATAACAGTACTTTTTTTAAACCTTCAAAAGATTCAAAAAAAGAGGTTAAGCAAATTGAGAAACATCGTTTTTGGCTCAATCTTAAAAATACCGATAATGTTTTCAGACAAATTTTATTGGGCTATGCCGAAGGAGCGACAAATGGTTTGGATTCCAATTATGATGCTGAACTTTTAAGCTCTGGCCAAACATTAGACTTTTATAGTATTGCTGATAAAAAGAAGCTTGCGATTCAAGGAAGAGCCGTACCATTCACAGAAGATGATTCAATTATTTTAGGCTATAAGGCAGATGAAAAAGGAGCTTTCACTATAGAAATCGATCACCAAGATCATTTTTTTGATGAAAAACCAATTTATCTAGTCGATAAAACTTTAGATAAGATCCACAATCTTAGTGAAGCTTCCTATCAATTTGAGACTGAGTCTGGAAGTTTCAATAATAGATTTTCGATAATTTATATTAATAGCACACTCGGCGTTCCAACTAATAGTAAAGAATTAGAAGAAGTTTTAGTAGTCGTAAAAAATCATACTATTACTATTGAATCTTCAAAAGAAACTCTCAAAAAAATTGAAATATATGATATTTCTGGAAACCAATTGTACAAAGCAGATCGGCTTGAAACTAATAAATACATCATCCAAAATTTGATTTCTTCACATCAAGTTTTGATAGTAAGGATGTTGCTGCATAATGGTAATTCAACTTCTAAAAAGGTGATTTTTTAACCTAATTTATTTTATGTTTTTAAAAGTCTTTTCAATTTATTCTGAAAAGACTTTTTTCATATAAATAAATGAAAATCAAATTATTGCATTTTATTTTTTATAAAATTAACAGTTTTTTCTTATTTTTTAGATTTTTCTGGTTTTATGTGTTAAAATTATATGTTTAATACTACAAACGCAAATACAATGTAAATAAAATCGTACCTTGTTAGCCAATTTATTCGATGAAATGTAATTAAAGTCGACTAAAACCTATTTTCATATACGCCCAATTTGATTAAATCATTTTTCAAAAAAACAGTTCTGTAATTGTTTTATCCGCCCTAAGTTAATTGCGAGAGAGTGGGATTCTTTCAGTTTATATACATCTTAAAGCCCTATACTTTTTCACAATTGTCTTGTTTGAATTTGAATTTATTTTTCAATTATAAAATACCACAATATGAAAAAAGATTTACTTCCTACATTGAATTTTCTTGATAGTAAAAAATTTAGAAAACACAATCAGAAAAATTCAAAATTTGCTTTCCTTTTAAAGATAAAATACAAACTGTTAGTAACCTCCCTTCTTTTTTGCTGCAGTTTACAAGCTCAAAACAATACATTTACAAGTAGTGGTACATTTACCGTTGCGGCAGGTCTTACATCTGTAACTGCAGAATGCTGGGGAGCAGGAGGAGCAGGAGGAGGAAATAATAGTGGTACTTCTGCAGGTGGCGGTGGCGGTGGCGGCTATAGTAAAGCTATAATCTCGGTAACCCCTAATACTTCGATAAATTATACAGTTGGTTTGGGACCTGCAGGATCAAATGCTAGTGGTCTTGACGGAGCAGCAACTGTTTTTTCTACAGTAACTGCAAATGGAGGTAAAGGTGGTACAAGTGGTACAAGTGGCGCTGCAGGTGTAGGTGGGGTAGGCGGTACGGGTACCCCATGGACAGGAGGAAGTGGAGCAAACGGAAGTCTTGTTGTAGGATTGTTATATTCAGGAGGTGGAGGAAGTAGTGCGGGTACTGCTTCAAATGGTAATACTGGAACTGGTCTCGGTGTTGGTGGAGCTGCTGTGGCTAATGGTGGGGCAGGTGGTAATGGAGCACTTGCAGCAGGAAATGGATCTCCTGGAGTTGCACCAGGTGGTGGCGGTGGCGGCGGTCTAGTTTTGCTAGGTATTGGTAATAACAAAGGAGGAAACGGGGGAAATGGACAGATAAAACTAACTTATACCTGTCCAACTTATAATATTTCTGAGACATCGGCTGGTACTGCTTGTACGAGTATTGGAGATGCTGCAATTAGGCTGACATCTACGACATCTGCTTTACCACAAGGAAATTATACAGTAACTTACACGCGTGGTGCTCCATCTGCTTCCGGATTAACAGCTCCAATGACTGTTGATGGCTCTGGAGTAGGAACTTTTACGGCTGTAGGATTTACAACAGTTGGTACAACAACTATAACTATTACAAAAATAGAATCTGGTACTTGTAGCTCTGCGCTTACTCTGCCAAATGTAGCGTATACAGCAAGTGTTCCGGTGTTCGCAGTAAGTGCAGGAGGATCAGTAGCAGGAGGAACTACTATTTGCAGTGGATCTACAAGTGCTGCTTTAACATTGTCAGGACATACAGGTACAGTTTTAAGATGGGAATCATCTGTAAGTCCATTTACTACCTGGTCACCTGTTTCAAATGCCACTACTAGTACGACTTACACTTCACTCGCATTGACTCAAACGACCCGATTTAGAGCTGTTGTTCAAAGTGGGCCTTGTACACCTATTGAGTCTACTCCTACAACTGTGACTGTAAATTCGTTGCCTAGTGCTCCAGTCATTGGGACTATTACGGGACCGACATGTACTTTAGCGACTGGTTCGATTGCTCTAAGCGGATTGCCTTCGGGTGGAGTTTTGAGATTATATCCAGGAGGTAATATACAGTCGTATTCAGGTACGACAGCTTTAATCTCTGGACTTTCACCTAATACTTATTTTTTTACAATAAACAATGGAACTTGTACATCAGTAAATTCTGCTAATGCGGTAGTTCCGATAGTACCTGCCAATAGTTATCCAACAATCAGTACATCAGGAACAATTACGGTTTGCCAGCTTGCTACTACTGCAGCGATGGTGTACACAGCTACAACAGTTTCGCCTGTAAGTTATTCTATTCAATGGACAGGATTGGCTAATCAAGCTACAACAAGTTTTGCTTTTGCAGCTGGTGGAGGAACTGTCAATAATATTGTTATCCCAGCCAATACGCCCGCGGGTACGTACAATGGAATAATGACAATCGTCAATTCCAATGGCTGTTCATCAACTCAAAATGTTTCATTAACCGTTAATGCTAATCCGACCATCACAACTGGAGGAGCGGCAACAGCAGTATGCGCGAGTACATCAGCGCAGACAACTTCTTTAAATTATACCGCTTCAACATTTTCGCCAACAAGTTACTCTATTCAATGGACGGGAATGGCTAATCAGACAGCAACAAGTTTTGCTTTTGCTGCGGGAGGAGGGAGTATAAATACCATTGTTATCCCAGCCAATACACCCGCGGGAAATTATTCTGGTGTAATGACAATTTCCAATGCCAATGGCTGTTCATCAACTCAAAATGTTTCATTAACAGTAAATGCTAATCCAATTATCACAACTGGAGGAACGGCAACAGCAGTGTGCCAAAGTGTTACAGCACAGACAACTTCTTTAAATTATACCGCTTCAACATTTTCTCCAACAAGCTA
>NZ_CAMLIX010000103.1 GCF_946479975.1 uncultured Flavobacterium sp. | reverse complement strand
GTTTTTCATTAGTTAATAAATTCTAGATGTTAGTTTATCCTAACAGGTTTCCAAAACCTGTTAGGTATTTTATTTTAATATCTTAATATAAATCTATTGATACCTAACAGGTTTTGGAAACCTGTTAGGATATGAACATAACTTATTCTGTTGTAATTACGATTGTTGCTTGTTTTAGACCATTTGCTTTAGCGGTTAATTCTAATCTTCCAGAGTTATCTCCAGATTGAACAATCACTAAACATTTTCCTGCCAAAGCCGTATGTTTTGTTCCTTTATACGGTTCGTGACTTACGGGATCTCCGCTGCAAACGCCTACAATTTTTCCGTTTCCTTTTAATGAAAAATTGATTTCGTTATTGGCGTTTGGCGCTAAAGTTCCGTTAGCATCTAAAATATCTACGGTTACAAATGACAAATCATTTTTGTCTGCTTTGATTGTATTTCTATCAGCCGTTAATTTTAATTGTGAAGGATTTCCAGCCGTTTTGATTTCTTTTTCTAAAACTACTTTTCCGCCTTTACGAGAAATTGCTTTAAGCGTTCCAGCTTCGAAAGGAATTCTCCACATTACGTGTAAATCGTCTCCTTTTTTAGTTCTTTTTCCAACTGATTTTCCGTTTACGAAAAGTTCCACCTCATCTGCATTATTATAATAGGCCCAAACGTCAACGGTTTGTCCTGCTTTCCAGTTCCAATGTGGGAAAATGTGAAGAACATCTTTCTTCGTCCACTCACTTTGGTACATATAATACACGTCTTTCGGGAAACCGGCTAAATCGACAATTCCAAAATAGGAACTTACTGATGGCCATTCGTACGGAGTTGGTTCTCCGATATAATCGAAACCTGTCCAAACGTACATTCCAGCTAAGAAATCGTGTTTTTTAATGATTTTCCAAGTTGCTTCGTGCGTAGAACCCCAAGGCGCCTGCACTTGATCGTAGGCTGAAACGGTATTTCCAGGATTTCCTTCTGTAAACTTAAGATCCCATCTAACCGGCCATTTTTTGATCGTGTCTGAAACGGCATCGTAATAACCTCTTGTCTGCAAACCTGAAGTAGTTTCGGTTGCGATGAAAGGTTTGTTTGGGAAATTTTTTTGATGGTGTTCAAACGTTTGATGCGCGTAATTGTATCCGATTAAATCTAAAACTCCCGATCCCGCAAGCGGATTAATCGAAACATTTTTTTTCTCAAACTGCAAAGTCACGGCATCAATATTCATATTTACCGGCGGATTCATTCCTGCCGTAATTGGACGCGTTTTGTCATTTAAACGGACAATTTCTGCTAATTCTTTTGCAATTTTAATACCTTCTTCGCTCCATTGTTCTGGAATTTCATTTCCGATACTCCACATAAAAATACTTGGATGATTACGGTCACGGCGAAGTTGATCTGCTAAATCTTTTCTGTGCCATTTGTCCCAATCGTTTGCATAATCGTATTTGGTTTTGTTTTGTTTCCACATGTCGAAAGCTTCATCCATGACAATGAAACCCATTTTATCGCAAAGCTCTAAAAGTTCTGGAGCAGGTGGATTGTGAGAAGTCCTGATTCCGTTTACACCCATTTCTTTTAAAATTTCCAACTGGCGTTCGATCGCGCGTGTATTGATTGCAGCACCTAACGGACCTAAATCGTGGTGCATACAAACTCCTTTTATTTTGACTTGTTTTCCATTCAAAATAAAACCTTTGTTCAAATCGAATTTAAAATCTCTGATTCCAAAAGTAGTTTTGTATTGATCTACAATTTTATCATCAACTGAAATTTCCGTCACTGCTGTGTACAATTCAGGTTTTTCATCTGACCATAAAACTGGATTTTCAACTTCTAAATCTACATTTAATAATGTGCCACTTTTCTTAGTTAGAGTTATTTCACTTGAAGATGACGTTACTTTTGCATCTTCTTTATAAATAGTAGTTACAATTTTTGCTTTCTTCGAATCTAAATGATCATTCTGGATTCTGGTTTCAATATTTACTGAAGCTTTTTCAGCCGTAACTTTTGGAGTTGTAACATAAGTTCCCCAATTTTCAACATGTAATTTATCTGTGGTTTCGATCCAAACATTTCTAAAAATTCCTGAACCCGAATACCAACGTGAATTAGGTTGTTTTGAATTGTCAACCTTAACAATGATTTCGTTGTTTTTGTCTCCGTAATTTAAATATGGAGTCATTTCATATTGAAAACCAATATATCCGTTTGGACGTTTTCCTAAATAATGTCCGTTTATCCAGACTTCGCTGTTTCTATAAACGCCGTCGAAAGTAATTGAAGTAATTTTTGTGCTGTCTGCTGCAGTAACTTTGAATGTTTTTTTATACCAGCCTAAACCTCCATTAAGCGATCCGCCGCCATAACCTCCGGGACTTTTTTCATTAAATTTACCTTCGATTCCCCAATCGTGCGGAACGTCTAGAGTTCTCCATTTTGTGGCAGTTCCGATAGTATCTTTATCAGCAATACTATCATTGAGATGAAAGCTCCAATTGGCATTAAAAGAAACTTTTCGGTTTATAAAAGCTTCTTCTTTTTTTGCACAAGAATTCAAAAAAAGAACTCCGGCCGCAAATGCCCATAAACTGATTTTTAGTATATTTTTTTTAATCTGCATTGGTATTTTATTTTTTTTGGAAATTGAAGATAGAAATAAAAATCGATTTCGTTTATTTCTTACTAAAATAATTAAGTCTCAGTCTTAAAGCACGTTAGAAACATGTTTAAAACTGAGACTTCAAAACTAACTAACCTAAGATTTTGGAACCATATGGTAAATCAAATAATCACCATCTGCTCTAATGGCGATAAAACACAAACTTGTATCCGTTAATTCTACAATTTTTACATTAGTAAAACTAAATGAAGGGCTAAAATAGCTTGCTTCATTTGGATGCAGCATTTCTGTTCCTCCATTAAATGAAATTCTATCATTGGTTTCACCATTTGTCAAACTATAATTGAATGTTCCCTTTTTTGTTGTTTTTGCTGTGCTTCCTAAAGTTGGATTTGTCTGCGTTACCGAGACATTGTAACCTCCGTCAAGATCAAAAGTAATTTCTCCCCAATCTTTATTTTCCAGACCGGCCCATGAAATATCGGATAAATTTGGCCACCAACCCGCAGGGCTTACCGCTCTGTTAACATAACTCGGACTGTTTCCAATAAATTCTAATGGAGCTGTCATGTACATTACCCAAGTTTTTCCAGCTTGTCCGTTTGTCAATTTGTTCCATCTTGGATCACTGAAGAATGCATTATCATTTTCTGGAACCTCTATCGTTACGGGCGCCGCTTCGACAGAACCGCCGCGTACGAAAGCAGTGTAATAAACAGTGTATTTTCCGGCAAAAGGAAAAGTTATTTTATCGTCACTTTTATTAGAATGTCCTAGCTCGTTTCCGTTTCCGTCAACGTATCTCCAAAACGGAATCACCGTTGGATCATCATTCTTTAAAACTACTTCATTCTTTTTTGCTGTATTTTGAGTTATAGAAAACTCAAGTGTTTCTGGTGTCAGCGTCACTGCTGGCAAACTTTCACGATCTTCAACAGGCTCGCAAGAGAATAAAAACGAACTGATTGTTACAGCCGCTAATACTATATATAATATACGTTTCATAATCAATTTGTTTTAGAGTTAATTCCAACCTGCATTTTGCTTAATAGTACCGTTTGAAAGTATTATCTGCGATTGCGGTAAAGCAAACCATCCTTGAGTTTCTGGTCTAAAAGTCACATTAAATTGTGAGTCTCCGGTATTGTTATCAATAGCAGATTTCATTACAACCATTCCTTGTCTGATTAAGTCAAAATAACGTGATCCTTCTAAGGCCAATTCTAAACGACGCTCTTCCATAATGTTTGCTTTAGAGGCAGTAATTCTGTGAGTGGTGTTTTTAAAAGCACGATCACGAACTCTGTCTAGATCTGCTTGAGCTAAACCTGCATTTCCGTCTAAGTTTAATTCGGCAGCCATTAATAAAACATCTGCAAAACGAATAATAGCGTAATCTTGGTAGTTATCAATTTGGAAATTTCCTCCGTTTGCTTCTACGACAGCTGTTCCTGCAGCATTTGTAATTGGGCAGTATTTTTTCCAAGAATATCCAGTGTATTGACGCTGCTCTCTTGTTTGTGCATCAAAATTTAATCCTTCTCCAACATAATCAATAAATGAAGCTTTTTTTCTAGTATCTGCAAGATCATAAGCTGCAACCAATTTTGGGTTTACTGTTGCTCCACCCCATCCTGTTGCATATCTTCCAATTGCTCCTCCACGTGGTGCAATGTTTACTTGGAAACGGTTTCCTTCGTGAAGATCCCAATTTCCTTTTCCTGAACCATTAAAACGAACAGCCCAAACCATTTCTGTATTATCTTCTCCAACAAAATTTTCTAAAGAAGCTGCCAGCCAAAGATTAGCAAAATCAGGAACTAAATCATGACCACTATTACTTACAACATCATTAATATAAGTTGTTGCTTGTGCTTTTGTGATTACTCCAGCTAAATCTGTTTTGTTGTAAGCGCCAGTGTAAAACAAGAATGTTCTAGCCAAATAAGCTTCTGCAGCCCATTTTGTAATACGCCCAAAGTTTGCATTTCCTGCTTTAGAATAATTATCATTATTTAAGTTATCTGCAGCAAATTTTAAATCGTTAGCAATTAAAGCATACGTAACTTCTGCTGCTTGTCTTGGTAATTGAAATTCGCTTGTTGTAACCGTATGATCTAACGGAACAATATCTCCAAACATTTTTGCTGCCTGAAAGTGGAAGTGCGCTCTTAAAAAACGAGCTTCTGCTTCGTAACGTGTTTTCAAAGCTGTATCTGCTCCCCAGTTTACTTTGTCTAAGTTTTCTAACAAAACATTAGCTCTGTAAATTCCAAGATAAGAGTTTGTCCAAGTTGGCGCGTTCATATCTTTGTCTGTAGTATACTGGAAACGGTCCCATTGTAAATCTATAGTTGGATCTGCAAGACCAAATCCGCCGAAACAGTTGTCAGATGCCTGCTCACTCACGATCAATTGTGTACCGTAAGCTTCTCTTTGCAATACATCATAAACGGCAACCAAACCTTCAAAAGCGTCAGCTGGAGTTTTATAAAAATTCTCTGTTACTTTATCTGTGTATGGTTCGTTTTCTAAAAAATCCTCCGAACAAGAACCTAAAACAAGTAGGCTTGAAAGGGCAAATAATTTTATATATGTTTTCATCGTTTTCAAAAATTAAAAGTTAACATTTAGACCCATCATGTAGGTTCTTGGCTGTGGATAATATCCCACATCGATTCCTTTTGCCCAAGACTGATTTACGTTTCCGAAACCAATCTCTGGATCCATTCCTTTGTATTTCGTGAAAGTGTAAATATTATTTCCAGCCACGTACACTCTGAATTTTGAGAAGAATTTCAACTTGTCTGTTACTTTCGTTAAATCACATCCGATGGTAGCATTTTTAATTCTGAAGAAATCTGAATCCTGAATATACAAATCTGAGAATTTAGTGTAATTACCGTTGTCATCTGTTCCGTAAGTTACTCTCGGAATTCTATTTGAAGTTCCTTCGCTTGTCCATCTGTTCAACACATCTGTTGTGTTATTTGTATAAGCACGAGTGTAATCGTGAATTCCGAAAACGTTTTGTCCTCCAGCGATACCATAAGTATTGATAGAAAAATCAAAAGCTTTGTATGAAATTTCTAAATTGATGCCGTAATTAATATCTGGATTTGGATCACCAATTTGCGTTTTATCATTTGCATCGATTTGTCCGTCACCATTTAAATCTACGAAACGAACATCTCCAGGCTGTGCATTTGGCTGTACTCCCGCTGCAACTTCAGCCGCATTTTGGAAAATTCCAGCTGTTTTTAATCCGTAGAAATAACCCATTGGTTTTCCTACTT
The DNA here is from genome assembly GCF_946479975.1 of uncultured Flavobacterium sp. Next base: position 11,016 of record NZ_CAMLIX010000103.1, on the reverse strand, counting down.
CAACACGGTTCATCTCGTCTAAACCTTGAAACAATACGTTTGATTCTCCGTGAATGATTCCTTCATTGTTTGCAATTCTCAACACTTCATTCTGGTTGCGAGAAAGGTTTGCATTTACAGCAAAATTCCAATCTTGTCCAATACGTGTGCGGTATGATAATCCAATTTCAAAACCTTTGTTGCTTACATCTCCACCGTTAATGTAAGGTGCAGTTGCTCCAGCATAAGTTGGGATAGAGGCCAATACCAGCCAATCTTTTGTTTTCTTATCATAATAATCAAAAGTCAAATTAAATTTGTCGAACAAAGTAGCATCAAAACCTAAATCTAACTGCTCTGAAGTTTCCCATTTTAAGTTGCGATTTGCTAATTGATCTGGACTTGAACCTACTAATAACGTTTCGTCACCAGTTCCAAAATGATAAGTTTTATCTGTTGAATTTACAGTTGACAAATAAGCAAATCTTCTACCAAATTGGTCGTTACCATTTTGTCCCCAGCTTGCTCTTAATTTGAAACTATTTAAAACTTTATTTTCTTTAAAGAAAGCTTCTTTATCTAAATTCCATCCGGCTGAGAACGAAGGGAAAATAGCATATTTGTTATCTGGACCAAATTCTGACGAACCGTCACGACGAACTGTTGCAGAGAATAAGTATTTATTGTTGTAATCGTATAATAAACGTCCGAAGTACGACTGAATCGCATAATCTTTACGATTTCCTTTTACCACATTTGATGTAGGATCTTTTGCATTATCCAAATAAGCGTGAGCAAAATCGTCAAAAATTAAGTTTCTTCCTTGTCCTTCCATGTAATCAGAAGTATTCTTTTTTGCAGAAGTACCAACCAATACATCAAAATTATGGGAAGAAGCAAGATTGAATTTGTATTGAAGTGTATTTTCAAAAATCCATCCCATAGATTTTGTACCACTTTGAGTTACGCTAGAAACAGTATTGTTATCATTTGAAGAAAGAGAATAAACTGGTCTAAAAGCGCGGTAGTTACTATCTGTCATATCTACACCAAAACTAGTTCTGAAAGTCAGGTCTTTTATAACTTTTAATTCAGCAAAAATATTCCCCACATAACGGTTTGTTTTTGTCTGGTTGAAGTTGTTGTAATACAAAGATCCAACAGGATTTGTTACGTCATTTGAAATAACTGAACGAGCAAAACCTCCGTTTGCGTCATACGCCTGATCAATTGGAGCTGCATTTAAGAAACTTCTAATTGCATTGCCATAAATACCATCATCTGCAACACCTTTAGATTTGATGTTTGATAAAGTAAAGTTTTCACCAATTTTCAAAAATCCTTTAATCACTTCTGAAGTAGAATTTACAGAGAAAGTTACACGGTCAAACTGCGATTGATTTGTAGATCCTCCAATCATACCATCTTGTCCGTAGTAAGATAAACCCGTTGCAATTGTAGATTTTTCGTCACCACCAGTAATCAAAAGTGAGTGGTTTTGTTTCATTGCTCCTTCGTAGAACAAATCTTTCTGCCAGTCATTATTAGGAAAACCAGCGATTTGATCTTTTGTATATAACGGCGCATAACCAGAATTTACACGAGCTTCGTTAATAATCGTTGTATATTCCTGTGTATTCATCAAATCTAGTTTTTTAGCAATCTGCTGAAAACCTGTATAAGAACTGAATGCCACATTCATTTTACCGTCTTTTCCTTTTTTAGTAGTTACCAAGATCACTCCATTTGCCGCTCTTGCTCCGTAGATAGAAGCTGCAGAAGCATCTTTCAAAACGTCAACCCTTTCAATAACAGACGGATCCAAATATCCAATTCCGTTGTCTACCACCACACCGTCCACCACATAAAGCGGATCACTGTTTCCTGCTGTACCTGCTCCACGAATATTTACCACCATATTCGCACCCGGCTGACCAGAAGAAGAAGTTACAGAAACTCCAGAAGCCTGACCCTGCAAAGCATTTACAACATCAAGAGATGCTACTTGCTGAATATCTTTTCCAGATACCAACGAAGTTGCAGCAGTATTTACCTTCTTCTTTTGTGTACCGTAACCAATTACTACGATTTCTTTAAGTTCTGCAGTTTCTGGCTGCATCACTGCGTTGACTACTTTTTGAGTGCCAACTGTAATATTCTGTGTTTTAAATCCCACGAAAGTGATCACTAAAACATCGCCTGTTTTGGCTTCCACTTTATATTTTCCATCAAAATCGGTAACAGTACTCGATTTTGTTCCCTGTACTTGTACAGTTGCTCCGGGAACTCCAAATCCGTCTTCGGCAGAAGTGATTGTTCCACTTACAGTTTTGGATTCTTGTGCAAATCCAAACTGCATCATAAATACGCTAAGCAGCACCGCCATAAAATATGGAAGCTTTGTTGTTTTAATACAATTTTTGCTTTTCATAATAAGAATTGATTAAGTTTAAGTTATAGTTAGTAATTTCTACTCTAAGAGAAACTCCGGAAAACTTCCCAAGCAGGTCATGCCAAAAAATGAGGGCCTGAATCTCATTTTCAACATTTAGTACTTGCTGACTATTAGCAGATGTTTTTATTGTTTAAAACATCAAAATCAATTTTTTTCAGTTTTTAATGATGGTAATCTCATCAATAAACTATTAAATCAATTCTTTAAAAAAACAATTGTGGTAAAGTTTAAGTTAAGTTGTAGTTTTGTTTTTTTTACTTATAGTCAATTTGAATTTATCTTATGGTAAATTTGACTACAAGTGTAAAACAAATTTTCTATATTAACAAAATATTAGGGTTAATTTTTTTCTATTCTAATATATTCTAATCCATTTTTACGAATGCTGTAAAAATTGAATTAGTTTTGAAATAAAAAATGTAGAAAAATCAGCGTTTTATGAAATTGACAATCAGCTATTTAAGAATCAATCTAATTAAGAAGGTTTTTTAATGATTTTTTAATCTACTGATAATCAATTTTTTGTTTCGTTAAAAAAAATATAAAGCTTTTAAGAAGCCTCCTAATCATTTTATTTATTTAATTTGTCAAAATTTATCTTGAATATGGTCGAAAATGTAGATGACAAAACTGCTCCAAAAAGTGAAAACAGTGCGATGAATGCCATCACAATTGACTGTGTCATTTTTGGTTTTGACAAAGGCAGTCTTGAAGTACTTTTGGTACAGCACGGCGAAGGGATCAGCAAAGGAAAATGGGGTCTTCCTGGAGGATGGATTAACAAAAAAGAAAGTACCGATAATGCGGCGCATCGTTTATTGAATGAATTAACGGGACTTGATAATATTTATCTAGAACAATTGAAAGCGTTTGGAGATCCAGACCGTTTTCCGCTGCGACGCGTTATTACAATTGGCTATTATGCTTTGGTAAAAAGAGAAGATTACAATATTAAAGCAGGTTTTACAGCCTCTGATGCTAAATGGTATAAAATCAACACAATTCCAGATTTGATTTACGATCATAACGAAATTTTAGATTACAGTTTACAACACCTTCGAAATAAAGTCCGCCAGACGCCAATAGGTTTTAATCTGCTTCCAGAGAAATTCACTTTATTACAATTGATGCAGTTGTACGAAGAAATTTTGGGAATTGAAATGGACAAACCGAACTTTAGAAGAAAAATTCTTCATATGAAACTTTTGGCCGCTTTAGACGAAAAACAACAAGATGTATCGCACAGAGCAGCTCAATTGTATAAATTTGACCCTGAAATCTACGAGAAATTAACAGAGAAAGGTTTCAATTTTGAATTCTGATTTTCAGTAAAAAACAAATAAAATAACTTTTCCGTACTTCGAAATACCCTAATAAATTGACAGACATAACTACTCATAACAAACCAGCTGTTGACGGAATCACAATTGACTGTGTTTTCTTCGGATTTAATAAAGAAAGTCTCGAAGTTCTTTTGGTACAACACGCTCAAGGCGAAAGTAAAGGCAAATGGGGACTTCTCGGTGGCTGGCTTCAACTGGACGAAAGCGCCGATGATGCCGCACAGCGTATTTTGCAGGAACTTACCGGACTTGAAGATATTTATTTGGAGCAGTTAAAAGCTTTTACAAATCCGAAACGTGTTTTGGAGCGAAGAGTTGTAACCATTGGTTATTATACTTTAGTAAATCGGGAAGATTACAATATCAAGGCCAGTTTAAAAGTTATTGAAGCCAAATGGTACAAAATCAAAGAAATTCCAGATTTGATTTTTGACCATAATGAAATTCTCGATTTCAGTTTATTACAACTGCGAAATAGAGTTCGTCAAGCGCCAATTGGTTTTAATTTATTACCCGAAAAATTCACTTTATTGCAGCTGATGCATTTGTACGAAGAAATTTTAGGAATCGAGCTGGACAAATCTAATTTCAGAAGAAAAGTTCTTCACATGAAACTGCTGACAGCATTGGATGAAAAGCAAAAAGACGTTTCGCACAGAGCGGCAAAACTTTACAAATTTGACCCTGAAATGTACAGGAAATTAACAGAAAAAGGATTCAATTTTGAATTTTAAACCTGTTTTTAATTCATTCCCATCAACTATCGAAGATCTGCATTCCAGAATCCAAAACTTTGCGCTATCTTTGCGCCTTAATAACCTGCTTTAAAGCAATTGCTTTGGCATTTATTTTTCCCAAAAAATACTAAACTCGTTATAGAGAACTGATATATACAAATGAAGAAGATACGTAACTTTTGCATTATTGCACACATTGACCACGGTAAAAGTACATTGGCAGATAGATTACTTGGTGCAACACAAACCGTAACGGCTCGTGAAGAAAAAGCGCAATTGCTTGACAACATGGACCTTGAGCGTGAGCGTGGAATTACCATTAAGAGTCATGCCATTCAAATGGAATACACTTATAAAGGTGAAGAATATATCTTAAATTTAATTGATACTCCCGGCCACGTAGATTTTTCATACGAAGTTTCGAGATCTATTGCTGCCTGCGAAGGTGCTTTATTGATTGTAGATGCGGCACAAAGTATCCAGGCCCAAACGATTTCAAACTTATATTTAGCGCTTGAAAACGACTTGGAAATTATTCCGGTTTTAAACAAAGTCGATTTGCCAAGTGCTAATCCAGAAGAAGTTAGTGATGATATTATTGATTTACTTGGATGTAAATTGGAAGATATTATTCATGCTTCTGGAAAAACTGGTTTTGGTGTTGAGAACATCTTAGCTGCCATTATCGAAAAAATTCCAGCTCCAAAAGGAAACCCAGAAGAGCCATTACAAGCTTTGATTTTTGACTCGGTTTACAATCCGTTTCGTGGAATCGAGGTTATCTTTAGAGTTGTAAATGGTGAAATTAAAAAAGGGCAGAAAATTAAATTCATGGCCACTGGAAATGAATATTTTGCTGACGAAATTGGAACTTTAAAATTAAATCAAGTTCCGAAAAATGTAATTTCTTCGGGTGATGTTGGTTATTTAATTTCTGGTATTAAAGAGGCAAAAGAAGTAAAAGTTGGTGATACACTAACAGATGCTAAAACGCCGACAACGAATATGATTACGGGTTTCGAAGATGTGAAACCAATGGTTTTCGCTGGAATTTATCCTGTTGATACAGAAGATTATGAAGATCTTCGTTCATCAATGGAAAAATTACAATTGAATGATGCTTCGTTAGTATTTACTCCAGAAAGTTCTGCGGCTTTAGGTTTTGGTTTCCGTTGCGGCTTCTTAGGAATGCTTCACATGGAAATTATCCAAGAACGTTTAGAGCGTGAATTCGATATGACTGTAATTACTACAGTTCCTAACGTTTCGTATCTGGCTTACACTAAAAAAGATCCAGAAACTGCATTTGTGGTAAACAATCCTTCCGACTTACCTGAACCTTCTCGTTTGGACAGAGTTGAAGAACCTTTTATAAAAGCAACAATCATTACAAAAGCTGATTTCGTTGGAAACGTAATGAGTTTATGTATTGAAAAACGTGGTCAAATTACGAATCAAACGTATTTGACGACTGAAAGAGTTGAATTGAATTTTGATATGCCTTTGGCAGAAATTGTATTTGATTTCTACGATCGTTTAAAAACGGTTTCTAAAGGTTATGCGTCTTTCGATTATTCTCCAATCGGAATGAGAACTTCGAAATTAGTAAAACTAGACGTTCTTTTGAATGCGCAAACAGTTGATGCACTTTCTGCATTGATTCACGAAGATAACGCATACAACATTGGTAAAAAAATGACCGAAAAATTACGCGAGTTAATTCCAAGACAGCAATTTGATATTCCGATTCAAGCTGCAATTGGAGCTAAAATTATCGCACGTGAAACGATCAAAGCACTTCGTAAAGACGTTACCGCAAAATGTTACGGTGGAGATATTTCGCGTAAGCGTAAGCTTCTTGAGAAACAGAAAAAAGGTAAAAAACGTATGCGTCAAGTAGGAAACGTTGAGATTCCGCAAGAAGCATTTATGGCTGTTTTGAAATTGAATGACTAAGCTTTTTTTAGAAAATAGAGGAAAGAACATAGAATATAGACTAACCCAATAACTTTCGTTATTGGGTTTTTTGTTAATTACAACTCAAAAATTAAAAAGATAAAACCTACAAATTTATCAGAATATTAACTTGATTAATTCAATATTAACCCGATTGCTCAAATATTTGGCGTGTATAATTTTTGCGAACTAATTTTAATCTCACAAACATTAAATACACATTATTATGAAAACCAAATTATCAGTTATTTTAGCACTTTTCACTTTTTGTTTCGCAAACGCACAAGAAGATCAAGCTGAAGCTGAAATGAATTCTGCAAAAGGAGTAACTTTTTCACAAGGCGATATGTTTCTTGAAGGTTCTATAAAAATCAGTACAGGTGGTGAAGAAGATTACTATGGTTTTAGTCCAAAATTTGGCTATTTCCTAAACGATAAATTTGCTGTAGGAGCAAAAGTAAACTATGCGAGTATCAAACAAGAAACTCCATACGAGAAAACAAATGTATTTGGAGCTGGAGCATTTGCACGTTACTATTTCTTAGAATTAGATAAAAAACGTTTTAAAACTTATGCTGAGGTAGGTTTAGGTTTCGGAAGAAACAAATATGAAAGCGATCTTATTAGCGACACTACAAACAGTGTAACTGCAGATGTAAATATTGGTTTAAACTACTTTATTACTAAAAACATTGCGGTAACATTTGTATTGGCAAATATGCTTTCTTACAACAGTGTTGCTCCAGAAAATGGTCCATCATCAGATACTTTTCAAGTGAACATCAATTTGTTTGAAAACATCTTCGATCAACCACAATTTGGATTGTTGTATAGATTCTAAATCAGTTAAAAATAATCAGTTACCAACCCCAAATAAATAAATTTATTTGGGGTTTTTTATTATGACATAAGTGTTCCGCATATTCCTAGTCCGATAATAAGATATAAGGCTCCAATAATAAAACACACCTTTGCTCCATTTGGACTGTTTTTCTTAATTGCTAAACCAATGATTGTCATTAAAATTGGCGGTCCAACCATAATCGCTATAAAAAAAGCGACCAAACTACCTAAATTGACTTCTAGTGCTGTCATATGCTTTATAGATTAGTTCTTAATTCTTCTAGTCTTTTTATTTTATCATCTCTATAAAATAGATTCATCGTTTCAAACGGAATTATTTTATTATCCTTATTTACAATATGGACACATGATTTTTTTATTGCCCTCACATCAAAATTATAGGCATCAATAAACTGCATGATAATAATTCTAAACAGATTGTCGTAACCTAATTCTGGCGCATCAATGTTAGGAAGGCAGCATAATATCGATTTTAAATTCTCCTGCGCTACTTCTACAGAATTTCCTGTACTAAACAAATCTATCATTTTGCCGCGAAGCACTTCGTCTTGCTCGTAAATTATCGTGTTTTTACTATTATCTAATAAATCATTTGGATTAATATATCGCGTTAACGGAAAAACTTCATCTCCTAATTTCAATGCATAGCCCATTACTAATGCATCTGGATTACAAGGAACTGGAAGTAAATCATCTGAATTGAAAACCGATGTTTGCTCCAGAATTTTTCTTCTTACTTCTGTTAATGTCATTCGATCGGTTTCTAAATTGAAGTTTTCCAATCGTCCTGCAATTTGAGTCGGCTGAAAGGTAACACCACGAACGCATTTTTGCTTTAGTGCAAACTCCACAATTTTACCTATCTCATGATCGTTTAATCCTTTTTGAAGTGTAACTACCAATGTGGTTGACAAATTCACTTCGTTTAGATTTTCTAAAGCTTGTTTCCGTATTTCGCTTAAATCGGCACCTCGAAGTTCCTGCAGGACACTATCTTCAAAAGAATCAAACTGAAGATATACTTCAAAATCTGGAGCATAACTTTTTAGTCTCTGAACAAATTCTTTGTCTTTTGCTATTTTGATTCCGTTTGTATTTAGCATTAAGTGCTTAATCGGAGTAGATTTTGCATAATCCAAAATTTCAAAGAACTCCGGATGTATAGTGGGTTCTCCTCCACTAATCTGCACCACATCAGGTTCTTTTTCATTTTTAACAACCGTATCGAGCATTGCTTTTATTTCATCAAGAGTCCTGTGTCTGCCATAACTAGGCGATGAACCAGCATAACAGGTCGGACAAGTCAAATTGCAACGATCTGTAACCTCAACAACTGTAAGACACGAATGCTGTTCGTGATCTGGACACAAACCACAGTCGTAAGGACAGCCGTAATGCGTTTTTGTATTAAAAGTATAGGGCATTTCAGATGGTTTATTGTAGTTTCGGATATTCTTGTAATACTGAATATCGTCGGCAATTAAAACCTTCGAACTTCCATGCTCTGGACATCTTTTAAGCATGTAGACATTTTCGTCTTCAAAAACAATTTTAGCATCAATTCTCTTTAAGCATTCTGGACAAAGGCTTAATGTAAAATCATAATAAGTGTATTTTCTAACTGGCATTTTTTACAAATAAATTTAAAATTGTTTTGTTATAATAGAGCAGACAAATGAGACATAAAATCTGAATGGAACTTATTCCAAAAATCAGGAAATAATTGGGTTTCAGAAATTCTACAAAAAATCGAAACGTAAAGTAGGCAATCATAAAATACTGAAACAGCAGCCCGTTTTTAATATTTCTGGTTTTTAATTTCTTCAAAACAAAAAACAAAATAATCAGAAAAATTAATTCATATAAAGCAATCGGATGTCTCATAATATTATCGCCAAGATTCATTCCCAAAAAAAAGTTAGTTTGTTTTCCATATGTAAACTCATTTGTACCAGATAAAAAACAACCAATCCTTCCGATAAAAATTCCTAAAATAATGGGAAAAGTGAATAAATCACCCGATGACTCTTTTTCACCGATAATCTTCTTCGCAATTTCAACGCCCAAAAGTCCACCAAACAATCCTCCCATAATGGTTTTTGCATTGAAGAGTTCTAAGATTGATTTTGCATCAGAATGAAAAACAGGATTTTCTAGAAAACCCATAAGTCTAGAACCCAAAAAAGCTCCAATTGCTGCTCCTAATATGATTGATAATCTATTGGTAGAAACAATAGTGTCGTTTGTTCTTTTTCTCAAAAAAACATAATACCGATATCCTAAAAAAAATGCCAGATATTCTAGAACCAAATGGACATTAATTTCATAACCAAAAATAACTGGCTCAAAAGGAAGCTTCATTCTTTATACCAAGATTTAATACTATAATTCTGTAAAGATGCGAAAAAAATGTTTTCAAACTCACGCTGATAAAATACTATCTTTGAAAAAATGTTTTAAAAATGATCGACGAAACCCCAAAACGATTTGACCGAATTGTTGCTATTCTGATTCAATTACAGTCTAAAAAGATTGTAAAAGCGCAGGAATTAGCAGATCGTTTTGACTGTAGTTTACGAACCATTTACAGAGACATTCGAACTTTGGAAGCTTCTGGAGTTCCCATTTATAGCGAAGCCGGAGTTGGTTATGCTTTAATGGAAGGGTATCGATTACCGCCGGTTATGTTTACGCGCGAAGAAGTGAGCAGTTTTATTGCCGCAGAAAAACTAATTCAGAAATTTACAGATCCTGTTTTGGGAAATCATTATGCGAGTGCGATGTACAAACTCAAATCGGTTTTGAGAAACAGCGATAAAGATTGGCTTTCGAACATAGAATCGCGAGTAATCATGCAGACTGCTGAACCGATGTTTCATGATAATTCACCAAATACTTTGAATGTTTTGTTTGAAAGTATTGCCGAAAAGAAACAAATTTTACTTTCATACAAAACTTTCGGAAAAGACGAATTAACAGAACGAAACCTGGAACCTGTGGGCGTTTTTCATGATAATAATAACTGGTATTTTTTAGGTTTCTGCCATTTGCGAAAAGATTACAGACAGTTTAGAACAGATCGAATTCAGAACCTGAAAAAAACCGATCTCGATTTTACAATAGAACACGATTCTCTAGAAACTTATTTAAATAAACACGAAACCATTCCTACTACAAAAGTTCGACTTTTAGTAGAAAAGAAAATTGCAAGATACCTAGCGTTTGATAGAAAATATCATGGTTTTGTTTCTGAAAAAGAAATTGACGATAAAATAGAAATGACATTTATGTGCCGTGATATGGAAAATGGTTTTCCGCGCTGGTTTTTAATGTTTGGAGATTACGCGACTATTTTAGAACCCGAAATATTGAAAACCAAAGTTTTAGATTTAATCGAAATCAACAAAAAAAGACTTTTATAAAAAAACTCCCAAAAGAGAATTTCGATTCTTTCTTTGGGAGTATTTTTTTTTATTTTCAGAGAATTATCTTTCCCAGAAAAATGGCGGTTCAATGTTTAAAGCTCTTAAATATACATACGCTTGTCCGCGGTGGTGTACTTCATTATCAATAAAATACAAAATATTCTGAATGATCGGAAATTCATATTGACCGAATAAATTGAAAGTTTCGTTGAAATCTTCAATCGATAATTTTTCCCAATAGGTATTGATTTCTTCTG
>NZ_CAMLIX010000102.1 GCF_946479975.1 uncultured Flavobacterium sp. | reverse complement strand
CGACGTCTTAGATTATCTAAAACACGCTGATGTCCGTAAATCGGAATTTCTCCTTGTCTAAAATTAAAAGGGCGAATATCATCTAAACCAGCAGTATGATCTGCATGTTCGTGAGTAAATAAAATCGCATCGAGTTTTCGGCATCCGCAGGAAAGCATTTGCTGTCTAAAATCTGGACCGCAGTCAATTACATAAGAATGCTCGTTCCATGTGATCCAAATGGACACACGAAGCCTTTTATCCTTAGCATCAGTGCTATTACAGACGGGATGATCGATTCCGATTATCGGAATGCCTTGAGAAGTACCTGTACCTAAAAAATAAACCTTCAATTGAACTTAATTTTTTTACAAAAATAGATTATTTCTCTTTCATTAGAAGCCTAATTTACTAACTTTGTAACAAATCTATTTAAAAGAAAATGGGTACAGAAATAAAACTCAAAGGTGACAAGGTCATCGAACAGATTCCTTCTATAAAAGACAAAGCTTTACGCATTAATTTAAACGAGAATATTTACGGAACATTTGCTGAAATTGGCGCTGGACAAGAGACAGTTAGACATTTTTTCAGATCTGGAGGTTCTTCGGGAACAATTGCAAAAGCAATGTCTGCCTATGATAAAGATTTTAGTGACGCCGTTTACGGAGTTGAAAGTGACGGAAGATATGTGACCGAAGAGCGTTTGAAAAAAATGCTTACCCATGAAGGCCAAATCATCGAAGAGCGTTTAAGTCGTGAAAAACACCCTACAAAACTTTTTTTTAGTTACGCCAATACAGTTGCAACAATAGATTTTGCCAAACAATTTAAAGGTCACGGCTGGGTTGGAATTCGATACCAAATTGAACCAGACGAAGCTTACAACGAAATTATTCTTCACATTCGTTTTAAAGAAACTGATGCCAGATTACAACAAGAAACACTTGGAATTTTAGGTGTGAACTTAATTTACGGTGCTTTTTACAAATATAATGATCCAAAACGTTTACTGCGTTACTTATACGATCATTTAGACAAAGATCAATTAGAGATTGATACCATTAACTTTTCAGGTCCACGTTTTGCCGATGTAGACAATCGTTTAATGAGTTTGCAATTGGTTAAAAACGGAATGACAGATGCGGTAATGTTTAATCCGGAAGGAAAAAACATTTTACCGGCAGCTATTTTATACAAAAAGAACCTTTTGGCTTTAAGAGGAAGTTTTCGTCCGGTTACAAAAGTAAATATGGACATGTACGAGAAATCGTTAAAAATGTTTCTTAACGAAAATAAGGTTGATAAAAGCAATACGCTTGTTGTTTTTGAAATTACACTTTCGAATTTACGTTCGGATGGTGAAATTGACGAACGCGACTTTATGGACAGAGCCGAATTGCTTTGTTCTCTTGGTCAAACGGTTATGATTTCGAATTTCCAAGAATATTATAAAGTTGTGGAATATTTCGCTAACTATACGAAAGCGCGTATGGGATTGGCAATGGGTGTAAACAACCTTGTAGATATTTTTGATGAGAAATACTATCGCCATTTAAGTGGTGGAATTCTAGAAGCTTTCGGAAAATTATTCTACCGCGATATGAAAGTTTTCTTATATCCGATGTTAGATGAAAACGGAAATTTAATGGATTCTAACAACTTGAAAGTTCATCCAAGAATGAAAGAATTATACAAATTCTTTAAATTCAACGGAAAAGTGGTTGATATTGAAGATTACGATCCAAATATCTTGGAAGTTTTCTCTAGAGAAATTCTAAAAATGATCAACCAAGGAAAACCAGGCTGGGAACCAATGCTTCCTCCAGGTATTCCAGAAATTATAAAAGAACATCATCTTTTTGGATATCATCCACAGAAAGAATTAGAACAAAACACATAGTAAAAAAGTCCCTTGTTGGGACTTTTTTTGTTTCAGGTTTTTCTTGTTTCATTTTTCAAGTTATTCTCTAGATGGATAAAAATTTTTAACGCAAAGCACGCTAAGTTTTTTTACCATAGTTTGTATTGAAAGCAAAGTGCGCAAAGCTTTGTGGATTCAGCTTTGCGTACTTTGCGTTTTTAAAAAAGTTTGGCTCAAGAAAAAACTTAGCGTGCTTTGCGTTAAAAAGTCATAGGTTTTCAACTTGAAACCTGAAACAAGAATAACCTGAAACAAATAACCTCTACTTCAAAATCTGCGCAGCGTGTTCTTTAGTTTTTACGTTTTCGATTACTTCTTCGATGATTCCTTTTTCGTTGATTACGAAAGTGGTTCTATGGATTCCGTCGTATTCTTTTCCCATGAATTTCTTTGGTCCCCAAACTCCAAAAGCGTTTATAACCGATTTATCTTCGTCGGCAAGTAATGGAAATGGCAATTCGTATTTTTCTTTGAATTTAACTTGTGCTTTCGCACTGTCGGCACTTACACCTAGAAGTTCGTAATTATTTGCTTGAAAACGGTGGAAATTATCTCTTAAATCACAAGCTTCGGCTGTACAACCTGGCGTGCTTGCTTTTGGATAAAAGAAAACTACTAACTTTTTTCCAGCATAATCTGCTAGTTTATGTGATTTTCCGTCTTGATCTGTTCCTGAAAAATTTGGTGCCTTATCTCCTGCTTTTAATGTTGTCATATTTTTTTATTTTAGATTTCTGATTTTGGATTTTAGATTCCTGCAAGGTTTTCAAAACCTTGTAGGCATTTGTATTTTTAGATTGTAACCTCTAACAAATATAATCCATAATTTACAAATTATAACTCGCAATTTCTTTTTGCCCCAGATTGAAGTGAAAATCCTGGAATTATGATAGTTTACATTTTTTGTATTTAAAAAGCGACCAACGGAAGCTCTTTTAAATACTTAAAAATGTTACTAGCATAATGAGGAGTTGCAACGGAAAGCTGGATTAGGCACATCATAAAAATTATACTATTTTTACAACATCAAAATTACGGAAATGAATAAAGAAGCTCGTGTACAATTTGTTATAGATAAATTAAAAGAACTTTACCCAACTATACCTATCCCTCTTGACCATAAAGATCCTTATACGCTTTTAATTGCGGTTTTATTGTCTGCGCAATGTACAGATGTGCGCGTGAATCAGATTACGCCTTTATTGTTTGCAAAAGCTGATAATCCGTATGATATGGTGAAAATGTCGGTGGAGGAAATTAAGGAAATTATTCGTCCGTGTGGTTTATCGCCAATGAAATCGAAAGGAATTCATGGCTTGTCTGAAATTTTGATCGAAAAATATAACGGAGAAGTTCCTCAGAGTTTTGAAGCGTTGGAAGCTTTGCCTGCGGTTGGTCATAAAACGGCAAGTGTGGTAATGTCTCAGGCTTTTGGTGTTCCGGCTTTTCCTGTTGATACGCATATTCATAGATTGATGCACAGATGGAATTTATCTAATGGAAAAAATGTGGCGCAGACGGAAAAAGATGCTAAACGATTGTTTCCTAGAGATATCTGGAACGATTTGCATTTACAGATTATTTGGTACGGACGCGAATATTCGCCTGCTAGAGGATGGAATCTAGAAAAAGATATCATCACTAAAACTGTGGGTAAAAAATCTCTTATTGAAGAAATGGAAAAAATGCCCGTTAAAAAAATAAGCGCAAAGTTTTAGAAACTTTGCGCTTATTTTATGTGTCAATTTGTTGATTAGAAAATTATCTAATTAACAAATTCTCTAATTTGCTAATTATCTACATACTAGCTTTTAAAGAATTATATTCTGCGGTCATATCGAGTGATCTGTAGACTCCTAACAAAACCTTGGTTGCATCTTGATTTTTTGGCTCGATGGCAAGTACTTTTTTCAAATACGGAATTGCACTTCTTGTAATATCGTCTTTTCTGGCATTTAATTTATCGTATTTCTGCATATCTGCTTTACTAGTTCCTAATGCTGCGATTTCTTCGGCAACATCTTTTTTGAGCTGTAATTTTAAATATGCCAAATTAATATAAGCATCGACATAATTTGGATTTAATTCTAAGACGTAATTATAGATTTCTTCTGCTTTTTGGTATTCTTTTCTTTCTAAATAGGCAAAGGCCAAATTACTGTTGACTTCAATTTTCTTAGACGGAACCGATTCCATTCTTGGTTTCTCATAAGATCCCTGCAAAACAGCGTAATCTCTGGCTTTTGGAGAAAGAAAAGCATCTTCTTCTTTTGTCTTTTTATTGGTTGCCAGATACAAAACTCCTTTTCCAGAGAAATTAATCTTTTTAAGTAATTCGTAATACGTAACTGCCGCAGTATAATCGTTTCCGTTAATAGATGACGACGCAGCGTTGTATAAGTTCAGTGTATCTTTTTTATCAAACAAATATACTTTATAACTTTTCTCTGCGCTTTCTTTAAATTTTCCAGCTTTAAAATCATCTAAGGCACCTTTTACAAGATTGGCTTTCATGTCTTTTAATGCCATACTGGCTTTAACGGTAGATTTAAATTTACCAGATTCGTTTTCGTATAAAAATACATCTTGGTAGGCTTGAGAAGCCAAGGTGAAATTATTAGCAGCATCAATATTTTTGAGGGCTAAATCTTTTAAGACATTTCCTTTTAAGAAATAATAATCAGATTTGTCTTCATCTGGGGCATTAAGGATGAGATATTCTGTTTTGTTTAAAATTGCTAAAGATTCTTCGCTTTTTCCTTTATCGTACAAAGATTGCGCTTCTTTAATTTTGTCTTTTTGGGCAAACGCGCCTAGACTTATCATGAGCAGGCATGACAGCATTCTAAAGTTCTCTTTCATTTTGCGGTTAAGTTTTGGAGTGGTTAAATGATTTTCTTTTTGTTCGAGGCATAGCCTGAGAAGATAATTAAACTGGTTAAAAATTATCTTTTGAAACTATTATAGAAGCTGAAATATTCTTTGGTTCAAATATTTCTGCTTAAAATCAAAAACAAACTTAACAAAATAAAGCAGGGTAGTTTTTCTTCATAAATTATCTGATTTGAGTTAAATATTTAGTTCTTAGTTTATTAGAATTTTGAATGAAATTATTAATGATTTTTACAATATGAAAAATACGCGACAAAAGTATTTTTACTGATAAAAAATCTAGTTTTTAACTAAAATAGAATTAAAAACCAAACAAACATACAAAATCGAGTCAAAATATTAAATTTTAACAAAACTTAGAAAAACTGATATAAAAAACTTATAAAAAAAATATGCGAAGAAAGTTAGATCGAATTAGATCGCAAAAATGATAATTTAAGGAATATTTTTACATAAAAAAAAACTCACTATTTGCATATGAATACAAACAGTGAGCTTTTCAACCAAAACGACCATTTGGTTTAATTTTGATAAACATCCGACAGGAGCAGTGGGCTGTTTAATTAGCTATAATCTCGAAACTTTTTTCTTCAATTTTAACTACAGTCAATGCTTGTGAATAGTTTAAAATAAAAGAAACGACTTCCTTGTTAGGTTTAAGATCTTTAGAAGCTAATGCCTTTTTTGAGTAAATTTTCGCCATACTATCAAATGTTTTATAATAGTATAACGACCTTATTACCAAAATAGTATTAGTTGGTTAAAATAATTTGATTTTTGTCAATTATCTTTCTTAAATTCATTAACGCATAACGCATTCTTCCTAATGCTGTATTAATACTAACGCCTGTAATTTCTGAGATTTCTTTAAAACTCATATCTTGATACATACGCATTACCAAAACTTCTTTTTGATCTTCTGGAAGTTCTTCGATCAGTTTTTTCAAATCGATTTCAACTTGATCTACTATCATTTTGCCTTCAATTGTCAAAGAATCATCTGACATGATAGAAAAAATCGAAAATTCTTCGGTTTCTCTATACATTGGCATTTTTTTAGTTTTGCGGAAATGATCGACGATTAGGTTGTGCGAAATACGCATTACCCAAGGCAGAAATTTACCTTCTTCGTTGTACGAATTGCTTTTTAAAGTTTTAATAACTTTAATAAATGTATCTTGGAAAATATCATTTGAAATATCTCTATCAGCAATCTTAGAATATATGAAACCATATATTTTAGATTCGTGCCTTTTTATTAATGTCGCCAAAGCAGCTTCGCTACCGTCAACATAATTTTTTACTAATAGAGCATCTGGAGTATGCAGATCAGCCATAATTCTACCTTTTTAGTTCTAATTTTAAAATTTGGAGTAATTTTTCTAAAAAGTAGTTTTATTATATAGGCGAATCTTTTTTTTGAGTTGTGTTAATATTGCGACCAAATTTAACAAATAAATGTTTAAAAAAGCAAATAAAATTGGTAATAATTGCGTGTAAAACGTTTATTAAACTAAATCAAACTTAAATTTTACAGTGAAAAAGTTAAATAAATATCTTACTAAATTTAGCATAATCCCTTTAAATATAAGCCTTAAAGAAGTAAACTTTACTTAAAAATGGGTCAATTTTCGATTAAATCGAGATTTAAGATACAATTTTTTATTGAAGATTTATTTCATCTAGGCTTCATCTTTTCTCTTTATTGCTCCATTTATTTTTACAGAAAGAGGCTGTTTTTAATAAAAACTGAAAGCTAAGTCATTTTATAAGTCGTTGTTTTTATGATAAAATAGTTAAAATTTGGAACTATATCCTTAACAAAATCCAATTCAAAATTGATTACTTTTGTAAAAATTGACTTTTTTATGCAAATTGATCTTTCTAAAATAGACCCAAAATCAAATATTATAATAAAAGGAGCGCAGGTACATAATTTAAAAAATGTAGATGTTGTTATTCCGCGAAATAAACTTGTTGTTATTACTGGACTTTCGGGATCAGGAAAATCGAGTTTGGCATTTGATACTTTATATGCCGAAGGACAAAGACGTTACGTAGAAAGTTTATCTTCTTATGCGCGTCAGTTTTTGGGCCGTTTAGACAAACCTAAAGTTGAATATATTAAAGGTATTGCTCCTGCAATTGCTATTGAACAGAAGGTAAACACAACCAATGCGCGTTCGACTGTTGGAACGTCAACAGAGATTTATGATTATATCAAACTTTTGTTTGCCAGAATCGGTCGCACTTATTCTCCTATTTCTGGACAGGAAGTCAAAAAAAATACCGTTACCGATGTTGTTGCTGATGTAAAAACACTGCCTATTGACAGTAAATGGCTTCTACTCGCTCCTATTCATTTGGAAGAAGGAAGACAATTAGAAGATAAATTGAAAGTATTACTGCAACAAGGTTTTGCACGTATTCTGGTTGATAATGAAATGATTCGTTTAGATGAATTTTCTTCTTCAGATTTACATCAGTTTGATAATAAGGATATTTTATTGATCATTGACCGTATCGTTGTCAAAGAGGAAGAGGAATTCTATAACCGACTTGCAGATGCTGTTCAGACTGCTTTTTTTGAAGGTAAAGGAATTTGTTATTTGCAAGAATTGAATGCGGAGAAAAGATTTTCTTATTCGAATAATTTTGAATTGGACGGAATCACTTTCTTAGAACCAAATGTTCACTTGTTTAGTTTTAATAATCCTTATGGTGCGTGTCCTGTTTGCGAAGGTTATGGAAATATCATTGGAATAGATTCAGATTTAGTGGTTCCTAATACTTCGCTTTCTATTTTTGAAAGCGCAATTTATCCTTGGCGCGGCGACAGCATGAGCTGGTATAAGGACGAATTGGTTAAACATGCTTATAAATTTGATTTCCCAATTCACAAACCTTATTTTGAATTAACAAATGAACAAAAAGATTTAGTTTGGACCGGAAATAAGTATTTTCAAGGATTAAATGATTTCTTTAGAGAATTAGAAGAAAAAAATTATAAGATCCAGAACCGCGTGATGCTTTCTCGTTATAGAGGAAAAACAAAATGTCATGTCTGCAAAGGAAAACGCTTACGCGAAGAGGCTTCTTATGTAAAAATAAATGGCAAAACAGTTTCAGATTTAGTTGATCTACCAATAAAACATTTGGTTACTTTCTTTAAAAACATCGAACTGAATGTTTACGAACAGCAAATTGCCAAACGTTTGATGGTCGAAATTAATAACCGCTTGTCATTTTTGACAGAAGTTGGTTTAGATTACCTTACTTTAAACAGAAATTCTGCAACACTTTCTGGTGGTGAATCACAGCGTATTAACCTAGCAACTTCTCTGGGGAGTAGTTTGGTTGGATCTATGTATATTTTGGATGAGCCAAGCATCGGTCTGCATCCTAAAGATTCTGAAAGATTGATTAAAGTATTGCTTTCTCTTCGTGATTTAGGAAACACCGTTATTGTGGTGGAACATGACGAAGATATTATGAAAGCAGCAGATATGATTATTGATATTGGTCCAGAAGCTGGAACTTTTGGGGGAAATCTTGTCGCTCAGGGAACTTATGATGAAATCCTGAAATCTGAATCATTAACTGCTAAATATTTAAATGGAGATTTAGAAATTACGGTTCCAAAGAAAAGAAGAAAATTCAAAAATCATATTGATATTGTTGGGGCACGCGAAAACAATTTGAAGAATATTAATGTTACTTTTCCTCTAGATGTTCTGACTGTTGTTACAGGCGTTTCTGGTAGTGGAAAAAGTACTTTGATTAAGAAAATCTTGTTTCCTGCCATGCAGAAGAAATTGGAAAGTGCTTCAGAAAAAGCGGGACAATTCAGTGAACTAAAAGGTTCTTTCTCGCAAATCAAACATATTGAATATGTAGATCAAAATCCGATTGGTAGAAGTTCGAGATCCAATCCTGTGACTTATATTAAAGCTTATGACGATATTCGAGATTTGTATGCTAAAGAGAAATTATCTAAAATAAGAGGTTATCAAGCCAAACATTTCTCATTCAACGTTGATGGTGGCCGATGCGAAACTTGTAAAGGAGAAGGCTCTATAAATGTCGAAATGGTATTTATGGCAGACGTTTCTCTTCCTTGTGAAACGTGTGGCGGAAAACGATTCAAAAAAGAGATTTTAGAAGTAACATTCGACAATCAAAACATTAATGATATTCTAACAATGACTATTGATGATGCGATTGCTTTTTTCGAAAAAAACAAACAATCCAAAATCACTCAAAAACTACAGCCTCTCCAAGATGTTGGTTTAGGATATGTGCAATTAGGGCAATCTTCTTCTACTCTCTCTGGTGGTGAAGCACAGCGTATTAAACTAGCTTCTTTTCTTGTAAAAGGAGCAACAAAAGATAAGGCATTATTTGTTTTTGATGAACCAACAACGGGACTTCATTTTCACGATATTAAAAAACTTCTGGCTTCTTTTGATGCTTTAATAGAAAAAGGACATTCTATTATCGTAATCGAACACAATCTGGATTTAATAAAATGTGCCGACTGGATTCTAGATTTAGGTCCAGAAGGTGGAGAAAACGGAGGTTATTTATTAGCTTCTGGAACTCCAGAAGAGATCGTTAAAATTAAAGAATCTGTGACAGGTGTCTACTTAAAAGACAAATTATAAAAACACTTAAAAAAGAATAAGCCATAAATACAATTGATTATTTGTACTTATGGCTTATTCTTTTATTTCTTTTTGAAATAACCTACGCTACCAAACATCTTTCCTCAAAAGGAAAACCATCTTCGTCAATAGCTACTAAAATCTTTTTTTGTTTTGATGCCTCAAAGGTTAAATACAGCCAAGCAAATGACCATAAACCAAGCGTTAAACAAAAAATCATGAAATTTAAACTGTGATTAACCACTTTTCCTCCTTTTGATAAGACAGCGAAAAGGAATTCATCGTTTCTTTCTTCTAACGTAAATCCATTATGAACCTTGTTGGATATCATATTGGAAAATACCTGCATACTTTGTTCCTGGCTGAGATGATTGTCTTTCATAATTGTTCAATTCTACATTAATCCCTAAACTTTTTCTTTCACATTTTATTGCAAAACTACTACATTTTAACTTATAATAAAATACCTACATTAAGCGATTTTGTTAGAAATAATTCTGTAAATTCTTCTAAGTAGTATTAATTTTGTAGTATAAAGTTAATTTTAATATAATTAATTACAAAATAAATACATGTTAAAATTTATAATTTAATGACCCGTTCTCAATTTCTTAACTTGAATTGATAAAATTTAAAAATTGAGACTTTATAAATCTTCTAAAGAATAATATCATTTTTTCCATTTCAAAAAAAACAAAAAACAGGTAACCTATTTTGATTTATTCAGATTATAAGACAAAAAAAACACTATTCAAAAAATAGTGTTTCTTTATATAATGCAGATAATTAGTCTTAGATTTTAATACCGATCTTTTTAAGCAGAGAATCAATAACCTTATTAATATCAGTTGAGATTTTAAATTTATAATTTAAATAAACATATAAAATTGTTACCAAGATTGATTTTAAAGCAATACTGATTAGTTGAAAAAATGGAAATTCCCAAAAATAAAATACTAAGAACAAAGCAAAAGTTAAAAGTATCGAATGAATGGTTTGTTTTGTAAAAGGATACAAATGAAGTTTTTTAACCACAAAAAGCAACTTTGCCAAACTGTACAATGTAATTGATAAAAGTGTCGCAAAAGCAGAACCAAAAATTCCAAAAATTGGAATAAAAATCATATTTAAAACTACCGTTAAAACTACCAGCATAAGTCCTAAATACAAAACCATTCTGTAATATTTTGTATTGAAAATAATCGCATTGTTATTTCCTAGAATCAAATCAAAATACTTAGAAAGACCAATCATAAATACTACTGGAATTCCGCCGCTGTATTCTTTTGGAACTAATTCGTACAACTGATTTATATTTACAAAAATACAAAGCATTACAAATCCGCCCACAATCTGCAGATTAATAGAGGTTTTTTTGTACAGATTATTTAACTCATCATGTTTGTTGTCATGCATCAATTTTGCTGTAATTGGATATACAATCTGATGCATGGCGCGACTCGGCACAGAAATCACCAAAGCAATATAAGTGGCCACAGAATAAAAGGCGATATTATCAATAATCATATATTGATTCAATATCATTTTATCCCCATCTAAAAGTAAATTAGCAACACTTCCAGACAAAATAATGTAAAATGTATATACTAGAATGTCTTTTGTGTTTTTTGGCTTTGTAAACTGAAAAACTGGTTTTTGAACGCTAAATGCATAAAACATGGTTACCAAAAATGCTAATAAATACAATCCTGCAGTTGCATATACAAATCCTTCAACACTAAGTACGCCGTAATAAACTGCGATCAATAAAAATAAAGAAAACAATCGCAGACCAATTTCTTTAATAAAATTACCAAAAACAGAATGCATGTGCACACGTGCCCAAGCATAAAAAATTTCGAAGTAAGCCATCGTCAAACCTATAAAAGGAATAAGCCAAATATAACTTTTAACAATTGCATTCTTTTTAGATAAAAAGAACAAAATTTGATCGTAGAAACAAAGTCCGATTAAGAGAAGCGGAATTATTAATAAGATAGGAAACAAAACCGTAAAAGATAAAAATTGAGATTTTTCTTCTTCCGTTTTATATTGCGAGTAAAATTTGACTAACGTATTTTGCATTCCAATAGCAAATAATGGCATAATGACATTTGCACTGGAAGTAATATAATTCGTTAATCCATAAAAAGTTGCCCCAAGAAAAATGGGATATAAATAAAGTGTGTTTATGGCTCCGATACCAAAACCAATATATGTTATTACAGTATTTTTAAAAGACTGATTTAAGACAATACCCATTTCTTGAGTTTAGATTGTAGAATTTAGATTTTCAATTGATTATTTCTTAATCAGCTGGGCTAACTGTTTGGTTAGGTTTTTTCTTGAATATTGCTGTAATCCAATTCCATGCGATTGCAATTTCCCTTCCAAAAACTGATTAAAAAAGTCCAAAATTACACTTTTTAACTTCTTTTTTTCAGAATAATCAAAAAATACTCCAGTATTAGTTTGCGTAACAATGTCTGCAAAGTCAGAACCCTGCGGTCCAATTGCGATTATCGGACGGTTTGACACCATATATTCGAATAATTTTCCTGGAATAATACTTTTAGTATCTTCAGAATTTATTTCGATTAAAAGTAAAACCTGCGATTTTCTTTGATGTGCAACTGCTTCTTTATGCGAAACATAACCAACCAAATTTAAATAATCATTTAATTGATGTTCTTTTACTGCGTCTAAAACTTCCTGACTTACAGCTCCAATTAGTTTAATTTCCAAATGATTTTTAAACTCAGGAATTTCTTTTAATAATTCAACCAAAACCTCCCAAAGAAAAGGCGGATTTCGGTCTGATAAAAAAGATCCAATATGCGCTAAAGTAAATTTGCTGTCTAAAGTTTGTTTTTCAACCGTTTCGACATCGTAACCATTTGTAATAACAGTAATTGGCTTACTGGTTATGGCTTCAAATTCTGTTTTTGTGGTTTTGCTGGTAACAATAATTTCGTCTGCAGTATTCAAAACTTTATGCTCTAAACTTTTGTGTTTTTTCTCTGCATAAGAAGACAATCGAAGCGCTTTATGATAACCGATTGTGGTCCAAGGATCACGAAAATCGGCAAACCATTTTATGTTTAATTTCTTTTGCAATTCTAAACCAATTAAATGCAGACTATGCGGCGGTCCAGAAGTTACGATCGTATCGATATTATTTTCTTGAATGTATTTTTCTAAATAAGAAACAGATGGTTTTACCCAAAAAACACGAGCGTCTGGAATAAAAAGATTGCCTCGAACCCAAAGAAAAGTTTTATCTAAAAAAGTCTGCTTTTTCTTCTGCGGAAAAATACCTGAACTGATTTTCTTGGTTTTATTTTTAGAAAAAACAGAAGCCAATTGATAGGGCTCCCAAATTTTGTTCTTTAAAACAATTACTTTATCTGATATTTCACTTACTAATCCTTCATCAACAATTGGATAAGTTGGATTTTCTGGAACGTAAACAATTGGCTGTACATCAAATTCTGGAAGGTATTTTACAAATTTCAACCAACGCTGTACACCTGGTCCACCAGCAGGCGGAAAATAATAGGTAATTATTAAAAGTTTTTTTTGTTCCAATTTTAATTTTATTCTTTAAAGAACTGCTTAAATCCAATTAAGCTATTTCATCATTCTCGTTGTTTACCTTTTGTAATTCTTCGATATCTAAAATATCTTTCGGTCTATTAGTTGCTTTTTTTGCAATAATCAGATTTTCATAATCAATAAAATAAACAGGTGTTTCTCCAATCATCACTATTGTGGCATCATTTAATAAGGAAGAAAAAGATTTATCTTCTAAACCTTTTACAGCAGTCATAATATCCAGCCTCAAACCATAATTTAGGGTAAAATCCGTCCAGCCAGGAATAAACTGCATTGTTTCAATAGTCTCAAAATCACCTAGATTTATTGATTTTAATGCCTTTCGTAAATTAATTCTGTTTTCAAGAGTATCTTCTAAATAAATATCAACATCACCAGTACTTCTGTTATAACCGTAAATGTTTACAGCAAATCCTCCAATAGTTATATACTTAACTTTGTTTTCAAAAAAACTATTCCAGATGGCAATAATTTGCTCGTTCATCGTTTTTTAGATTGAATTATCTTAGCATTTTTCAATGTATAGGTAACTTCAATTATAGCCATCAATCGCTCGAGTCTCTCCAAATAAGAAAGTGATTTAATTTCAGCAATTCTTTTAGCTTCCAAATCTTTCGGTGAACCAAAATTTAATACAATATCTTTCATCACTTTAATTTAAAATTACAACAAAGATACAAAAGGTTTCAAAAATTATTTTTGAGTCTCTCCAGTATTACTTTGTGAATCTTTGCGGAAGAATCCAAAATAAACTCCACCCGCTAAAAGCAGCAACATTCCAATTGAACTAATTAAAGTAATTGTTCCTCCTGTTTTTATTACTTGTGGTTCAAATTTGAATTCGATAGTGTGTTTTCCTCCTGGAATTTCCATTGCTCTCAAAACATAATCAACTGGGAAATGATCTGTCAATTGTCCGTCTATATAAGCATTCCATCCATTTTTATAATAAATTTCAGAGAAAACTGCTAAACCGTCTTTCGCATTATCCGATTGGTATTTGATATAATTTGGTTTGTACTCCACAACTTTAATAGTTCCAGTTGTATCAAAAGCTTTCTTCAATCTTGCGTTTTGAAATTTATTTTCATGTTCATGAACGTTGAAAACTGCTACTTTCTTAGTATCTATAGTATTCAAAGCTTTCATTACATCATCTGGTTTGTTTACCAATTTTACAGCACTTACAAACCAAGCATTTCCGTTAGCATCTGGATTTATTATCGGAGTTTCTTTTCCTTCTTTATCAGTCTGGATAACATACTTAACATTCAACATATTAAGCACTTCTAAATTATTTTTAGCTATTTGATAATCAAAAAGCTGCTGCATTCTACGAGGTTTCGCCGCATGATAACCTCCAATAGAACTGTGAAAGTATGAAGCTCTCGCATTAGACATATTACCATTTACTTCAAAAACTCTATAATGTGTGGTGTCTTGCAAAATCTGAGCATCAGCAGGAGTTTCCTGAAAAGGTGCTGCGATTTGAACTGGACTAACAAAATCTTTAGCAGAAACATATTTTTTATCTACAAAAAACAAATCGAAAATCATGACAAGTCCAACAATAATTAAAGTTGTTGTCTGAGAAAATTTGTTTTTAAGGAATAACCAAAGAATTCCAAAAGTAAGTACAATTAGAAAACCTGTACGCAGTAAATCTGCATAATACATCGTCATTCTATCTTCTTTAAGAGCGTCAACAAAATCTACTCCGTAACTTTCAACGAAATATTGATCACTCGATCCTGAAAAATGGAAAAAGCTTTTCGCAATCGCTAAAATCACAATTACTCCTAAACCAAAAACTCCTGTTTGTATAAGCGCTTTCTTTTGTTGTTTAAGCTCGTCTTTTGCTTTAAAAAATGACTGGATTCCCATTACAGCCAAAACAGGAAAACACAATTCCAAAATTACTTGAATAGATGATACTGCTCTAAACTTATCATACATTGGCACATAGTCAATGAAAAAGTCTGTAAGCAGTGAAAAGTTTTTACCCCAAGAAAGAACTAATGAAAATAAGGCTCCTCCAAGAAATACATATTTAATTTTTCTGTCATCTATAAATAGCGCTAAAACCGCCAAGAAAAACACAACTGCACCAATATACGCTGGAGCTGCAACAATTGGCTGATCTCCCCAATAAGTTGGCATACCTGCTGCATATTCTTGCGCTTGAGATGGGGAAGCTCCTTTTTCTATAAAGAAAGAATACATTTTACTATCTGGACCTAAATTTTCGTGGTTTGATCCTCCAAAAAGTCTAGGCGCAATAAGATTAAAACTCTCTGCAATTCCGTAACTGTATTCAGTAATATATTCACGGCTTAAAGCATTCTCGTTTGTCTTTTTTGTTCCGTCAGGATTAAAAGTCAATTCGCTGTTGCTTCTGGTACTAAATTTAGCATATTCGCTTGTTGCTAATAGATTTCCAGCATTGGACCCAATTGCAAAAATTGCAGCAATAAGTAACGTTACACCAGAAAGTAAAAGCGGTTTATATTCTTTATTTTTAATAAAATTGAATGCAAAATAACCTGAAAGTATCAATAAGAAAATCAATAAATAATAGGTCATTTGAAAGTGATTGGCATTAATTTCTAAAGCCACAGCAAACATGGTAAGCAATCCACCCCAAATATACTTTTTCTGAAAGACGAGTATAAATCCGGCAATTACCAGAGGCATATAAGCAATCGCGTGTGCTTTTGCATTATGACCCACTCCTAAAATAATGATTAAATATGTTGAAAATCCAAACGCAATAGCTCCAATAAAAGCCTTTAACGGGTCGGTTTTTAAAACCAATAACAAGCCATAAAAACCAAGGAAATATAAAAATAAATAATCTGCTGGACGTGGTAAAAAACGAAGTACATCGTCAATTTTCCCAACAAAATCATAAGGATAATGTGCGCCTAACTGATAAGTAGGCATACCGCCAAAAGCCGAATTTGTCCAATAAGGTTCTTCATTGTGCGCAGCTCTAAAATCATTTTGCTCTTTTGCCATTCCGGTGTATTGAGCAATGTCTGACTGGAAAATTTGTTTTCCTTGTAGAACTGGATAAAAATAAATTAATGAAACAAGAATAAAGCCCAAGATAACAAGGGCATGCGGATAGAACTTATTTACTATTTTCAATTTTGGCTGGTTTGGGTTAAAATGGATCCTAAATTTTAGGACACAAATCTAATCTATTTCTTCGTAATCAACATACTCTCCCACTTTTTTGGTTTCGCGCGGGTTTTTAGCATTCGCAGTATTAATAATTATCTCGTCATTATTGTTTGTATTGCGATTGTTTTGATATGTATTACCTTGATTATATTGCTGTTGTTGTCTTTGAAAATTTTCACTAGCATTCTCTACAGCCTTTTTAACCAATACTGGCAAAAAGATTTTAGCTAAAAATTTAAAAATGTAATAAAAAGCTATAACCCACATGATGGTCTTAAGTAAACCTGAAAATGATGCTTCTTGCATAACTATATATTTTTTTCCAAAATTAATAAATCCATTGCTTAAAAATAAAATATGAATCTTAAATAAATAATAAAATATGTACATTTGATATGCGTTATTATATTTCAACCCAAAAAAAATTATATGTTTAAAATTAAAAACTTACTAGCCCCGGTACTTTTTTTTATTCCACAACTGTTTTTTGCGCAATATACCGATGTCATAAATTCAAATCGTCCTGGTGAAACTATGTCGGCTTACGGTGTAGGAAAATCTGTAATTCAAGCCGAACTTGGTGTTTACGGCATTAAGGAAAAACACGATTTATTGAATTATGATGCAAGCGGTTTTGGAACCGATTTTAGTCTTCGCTATGGTGCTTTTCTAGAACAATTAGAATTTGTACTTGATGTACAGTATCAAATGG
>NZ_CAMLIX010000101.1 GCF_946479975.1 uncultured Flavobacterium sp. | reverse complement strand
TTAGATTCGATACCCGCAATTGCATTTAAACCCATTTTTTGAAGTTCAAACCGACTCAGCCAGCTAATTTCGAATCCATGCTGCTTGCGGACTTTGTATTCATTTTTTAAATACGGAACATCTTTTTTTAACGTAGTAAAGTAAACACTCTTTCGAAATTCAAATTCGCAGTCACAGCCAATGGTATCAATTATATTGCGGAGTTCAAAAATGGCTTTTTTGCCGTTTTGATAACTCTCTACAGCACATTTGGTCCCCCGTAGTTTGATAAGTTGATGTAGCGGAACATCAATTTCGTACTGTAATAATGCAGTGCTTCCAGAAGTGCTTCCTCCACAGACATCGCGCCGGTCGACGAGTACAATTCTTTTTCCTTCATTGATGAGTTTGTAAGCCATCAGCGCTCCAGTGATTCCTCCACCGATAATTAAAATGTCTGTATTGATGTCAGAATCAATAGAGGGATAACTTTGCTTCATGGCATTTTTTAAAGGCCAATACGTTTCGGTTGAATTTAATTTCATTCTTTGGTAGTGTTTTTAGGTGTTTTTGGTGGGGGTTTTCTATATGCTGGTTATTTCATTTTACTTCTTTTTAGATTTGCTTACTTTTTCTTTTCGTACAACTTTGTTGTTCTTTTCATCATAAACTGCAGGATCAATTTCTTGTCCTGTTTTACTAAAAATTTTGATTTTTGGCGCTTCATGCGTTCCTGTAATCACAATTGGAAATCCAATAATTCCGAATAGGGGAAGACCCAGACGCATTCTAAGATCCAAAAGTCCGTCAAAGCTTGTAGTTCCTTTCAAGGTAGGTTTAAAACCTGCTACGGTAAAGGTAAATGGCTCAATATTAATTAAGTTATTATTTATAGTCGATTTGATTTCAATTCCTTTCAAATCAGGATTATTCAAACCGTTTTGTCCTGTTTTAGAACTTATTCCATCAAATAATTTCAGGCCTTGAATTTTTACATCGCGAAGGTTAATTGTACCGCCGCCATCTAAAGATTCATAAATCGGACCCATATTTCCGTTTAAGTCACCTTTAATTTTATAGTCTACAGAAATGATTCCGTGTGCTTTTTCGGCAGCAGTAACCATATCATGAAACATCGGAATTTCTTTGTAAGCTCTTTGTACATCAAAATCTTTTGCCGTAAAATGCGCATCAAAATGTGCCGCTGTAGGCGATTCATCTTTATAAGAAGCATTAATACCTAAGATACAATCAATTATGTTAAAGGTAGCATTTTCTAAGTAAAATCCTCCTTTTGTTACACCAGTTTTTCCGTTTAGTTTATTGAAAACCAATCCGTTGTATTCTACTTTATCTGCATTTGCATTTAAACTGACATTCAAGTTCTTAGGAATCATAACCACACCGCTCATTTTCGGATGATCTTCTTTCGCATATTCAACTTCTAATTTTCGATCTTTATTTTCGCCTTTTTCAAGCGCCATAAATTCGTCAACATTAATTAGTTTAGATTTTAAGTTGAAATTCCCACTCAGCGTTCCGTTAGATTCTAAGAAATAATTAATCGTATTTAAAAGATAACCGTTTATATCAAAATCAGATTTTCCGTAAGAAGCATTAAATTTCTCAAACCACATTTTTTCGTTTTGAAAACGGAAATTTCCCTGCTTGATAAAAAACGCTTTCGGAAACAATTCTGAAGTTGCTTTAATATTTTTAAGAATCAGCGTTCCTTTATTGTCCAGTTTGTCATATTGTCCAGTTGTAGCATAGCTTTGTTTTCCTTTTAAAGAAAGATCGGCTTTGGCATAACCCGTTAAATCCAATCCTTTTTGAGAGAAAACCTGATAAATTCTTCCCACATTCAATTCGCCTTTAATTTTAGCATTATAAGCCAAATCATTAAAGTCAGAAAGTGTCGCATTTACATAAACTGGATTTCCTTCAAATGTAAAAGAGGCGGGCGCAACAGCTACAATCAAATCTTGAAACGTTCCAGCTTTGTTAAGCATATTGGCCACAAAAGTGATATTGGTAATTGGATTTGGATAATATTCTGTTTTCAGCCAGCCATTTCGTAATGAAATCCCGCCAATTGTTTTAGGAAATAATTTTTTTGAAGTACTGAAAGTACCGCGTGCCTGAATATCAGTTTTTAAAATTCCTTTTAAATCGATACTGCTTAAACCCAAAGCCGCATCAACAACCGCCAAATCTAATGCGCCTTTTACACTCGCATTGATATTCATTTCGCTTAAACCTTTACTGCGCAGATAAGCGTTAAAATAATCTTTGTCGCCAACCTTAAATTTTAAAGTTCTAAGATTTACCAAAAGCTGTTCTGTATCTAGTGATGGCAGCATAGCATTCAGATCCATTTGAAAATCTTTTAATGGAACGGGCGCGTTTTGATAATTTACAGAACCTTCATTTATTTTTAAGTTAAAAGCTAAATTTGGTTTTAGTTTTTTAGGAACATTATAATCTCCTTTAAAAGTTACTGTTAAATCACTTCTTCCAGAAATTTCGGTTTTTTCTAGCCAGGTTAAATATTCAGGTGGCATTACAGATAATAGATCTTTTACAGTTGTGTTTTCAGATGCGGCTTTAATGTTAATTTTATAACCGTCTCTTAAAATCGTAAATAATCCTGTGAATTTTAAGGGCAGTTTATTGATACGTAATTCATTTTTTTGAAGAATAAAAGAAAGCGAATTCGTATTGATTCTGGTAATTAAATCAGCACGAACTTCTTTTTTTCGCACATAACCAGTTCTGTCATAAAAGAAATCAAGTTCATCAATTTTGGCATCGGTTGCGAGATCAAAAATATCTTCGCTTAGATTTCCTTTTCCTATATAATTGAAACCTTTTGCATCGACCAAAATTTTAGCAGAGCGATCGTTATATTTTACGTGGCAGTTTTCTAAATCAATTCGTTCCAGTTTTATAGCTGTTCCTTCTTCTGGCGCGTTAGGATCTTTTTTTTCATTTCTGTTTTCTGGAGCAACATAAATGTTATAATTGGCTTGACCTTTCTCGTTAACCATTACATTTATTAAAGCATCAGAAACATAAAGTTTATTGATTTTAACTTCATTATCAAAAATCAAACGTTTCAAATTAATTCCAAAAGCAACTTGATCGGCTTTTAATAAAGTGTCGTTGCTAAAAGGTTTAGAACCAGTTAAAGACAAATTGTCTAATGAAACCGTCAGTGATGGAAAATGCGTAAAAAAGGAAAGATTAGATTTCGTAAAATCTAATTTGGCATCAAGACGTTCGTTTGCAATTTTTTTTACTTCCGAGGAAATTTTACCAGGAAATAAAAGTGGTATAATAAATAGCAAAAACAAGATTACCGAAATTGTTATTCCGGTAATCTTTAAGGCTGTTATGGCGGTATGTTTGAATGTAGTAGGCATATATATAAGTTTTTGCTTTACAGCGAAAGTTAAAATTAGAAGTTAAAACTCAAGAAAGAAAACTTAAAAAGTTATAATATAGAACTATAAGTTATGACGGGTCAGAAATTTATTTTTTCTTATCGGCTTCGGCTTTTTTAGCTTCTTCTTGTTTCTGTTTCTCTTCTTTCTCTTTTTGTTCCTTCAATTCTTTTTCTTTTTTCTCTTTTTCTTTGGCAGCTTTTTCTCTTTCTTCTTCTTGTTTTTCCTTAGCTTCCTCTTGTTTTTCTTTTTGCTCTTCTATTTTTTTAGCTTTTTGTTTCTCTTTTTTCTTGTAATATCCTCTCAATAAGAAATTACTTTTTGCAGCTTCCATATTGTCGCTGAAACCTTTTGTTCCAGATTCTAGGTTGCTAAGCGTATTCGAAACGCTGTTTGCCATTTTATCATCTTTAACCAATCTTGCCAAAGCACCGTTTCCGTTATTCATGCTGTGGCTGAAAATTGCGATCTCGTCTGAAATTACGCCAATGTTATCAACGCTTTTTTTCACGCTTTTCATGATGTCTTTCATTTCGATTCCGTCAACGGAAGCAAGAACGCCATTGTCTCCAATAACTTTTTGAGAATTCTGACCCGGAGAAATCGTTAAAACTTTGTCACCCATTAATCCGTCAGAACCAATGCTAGCTGTTGCATCTGTTTTAATAAATTTTCTAACGTCTTCTTTCATGACCATAACGACCATTACGGTAGAGTCATTTTTTAACTGAATTTGTTCTACAGTTCCAACATTAATTCCTGAGAAACGTACATTGTTTCCGACTTCTAAACCGCTTACAGTTTTAAATTGAGAGGTTATATGAAAGGTTGAACCAAAAAGGTTTTTTTGTTTTCCAATAAAATATACGGCCATTACAAAAAGCAGTAAGCCTATTGTTACAAACATTCCTAATTTCCAAGTATATCCCGATTGCTTTTCCATGATTTTTAGTATTTATTTTGCTTTTGCTTTATTCAAAAAATGAGCGTACCCATTCGTCTTCGTCTTTTTCTAATTCTTCGTAAGTTCCTTCGGCGTGAATGACTCCATCTTTCAAAACAATGATTCGGTCTGAAGTCATTTTTGCACATGCCATATCGTGCGTAATAATGATCGACGAAGTTTTTTGTTTGTTTTTGATGTCCAGAATCAATTCGCTGATTTCTCTTGAAGTTATCGTGTCTAAACCTGTTGTAGGCTCATCATACAATATAATTTCTGGCTTTAAAATTAAGGTGCGCGCCAAACCAATTCTCTTTCTCATACCACCCGAAAGTTCTGATGGCATTTTGTCGATTGACTCTGCTAATCCTACATTTTCCAGCGCTTCCATTACTTCATTTTCAATTTCATCGGCACTTAAATCGCGTTTATGTTTGCTTAATGTAAAGGCAAGATTTTCTCTTACCGACATCGAATCGTAAAGTGCGCCGCTTTGAAACAAAAATCCTATTCGAACTCTAATTGCGTTCAGTTCGGCTTTTGAAATATTAAGCACATTTTCATCAAAAACTTTAATTTCTCCTTTGTCGGGTTCAATTAATCCTACAATACATTTTATCGTAACTGATTTTCCTGATCCTGAACGACCCAAAACCACTAGATTTTCATCTTTATTTAAAATCAGATTTACTCCTTTGAGAATGGTATTATCTTTTCCAAAAGTTTTATGGAGATCTTTAATTTCAATAATTGGATTTTGATCTTTTTCTTTTGTTTTAGGTTCTATATGTAATTTTTCTTTGGCCATTTTAAAAGAATAAATCGGTTATTTGTACGGCAACCATATCAATAATAAATATGCTTAATGATGCTGTTACCACCGCAGAATTAGCGGCTTGTCCAACACTTTCTGTTCCGTTTGAGGCATTAAAACCTTTAAAGCATCCGATCATTCCGATAAAAAATCCGAAGAAAAATGTTTTAATTGTTGCTGGAAACAGATCTAAAAATTCTAGTGATTGAACGATTTGAGTTAAGTATCTGTAGAAATTAACATCTCCGTGAATATTAATTCCTACATAACCGCCAAGTATTCCAACAGCGTCTGCAAAAAAGACTAAAATTGGAACCATTAGCATACAGGCTAAAACTCTAGTAACAACCAAATAATTATACGGATTTACAGCTGAAACTTCCATAGCATCAATTTGTTCTGTTACTTTCATTGATCCTAATTCGGCACCAATTCCAGATGAAATTTTTCCTGCGCAGATCAAGGCTGTAATTACAGGTGCAATTTCTCTAATCAGCGAAAGCGCCACCATTCCTGGAAGCCAGCTTTCTGCCCCAAATTTTACCAAAGTTGGTCTTGATTGTAATGTAAGTACCAAACCCATAATAAAACCTGTAATCGCTACCAGCGGAAGAGACTTGTATCCTATAATAAAACATTGTTTTAAAAATTCCTTAGTTTCATAAGGCGGTACAAAAACCTCCTTAAAAAACCTTTTGGCGAAAACAGTTGTTTCTCCAATTTCGGCAAATGTATTTTTTAGGTTGAGAATCAAAATTTTTATGTTTTAATGTGAATGTTGTAATATTGAATGTCAATTCTTTAACAGTTTTTTGAACTTGCTGAATTATAATTGAAAGTTAGTTTAATACTTGTTAAAAAATTTTACACAAATTTTTAGAGGCTTTATATAATTTTCATCACAACACAATAAGTAAAATAAAGTGACGTTGCGGTTTGGTTTATTCAAACAAAAAATCCCTTTCATTAAGAAAGGGATTTTCAGGGTTGTAAAGAGAAGAATCTGGTTAGCTTCGCCTTTGTATTGTAACTATTTATGAGTTAATCGCCATTCCAGATCGGCTTTTCATTAAGGGAATCACCTTTGACTGTGACATCGCTAATTTTTCCATTAATAATCTTGCTGTTAAATAACATACAGTCGATTCTGCGCCTTGATTTAAGTTTACATTTTCTTTTTCAAGTCCGTCATAACCACCGCCGCTTACTGGATTGTACATAATCTGATTTAAATGATTTTTTCCTAAAAACCAGTTAAAGGCAGCTTTCATTTTCTTTTTGTACTGTGGAGTTTTAAATTCATTATAAAATGCATTTAAAGTCATTATTGTATAAGTAACATCAATTGGCTGTTCTCCATATTCTGCTGGTTCTGAACCTTTATGGTGCCAGCTTCTGTTAGAAATTGCTTTGAAATTACCGTTTATAAATGTTTTAGAAATCAAGAAATCTAATGAGTCTAATGCTACTTTTTTGTAAACTGGTTTATTAGTAATTAAATACGCATAAAGCATTGATTCTGGAAGAATTCCGTTTCCGTATGTTAAATAATTTTCAAACCATTTCCAGTCTTCTGTCGCTGTATCTTCGTAATTTGCTACTAGTTTAGCATTTAACTTATTGATAATTGCAGCAACGTATAAGTTAGGAACAGTTGAGTGGTATAAATACAATCCTTTTGTTGCAAAACCAATAGAACGTGGAGACTGAATAGTTTCTGCCCATTTTAGTGAATGCAGTAAACATTTTGTCGCTTTTTTAGTTATAGCTTCAGGAAGAATATCTGAGATAGAAACTACAGTTCCTAAAGCCCAAATTGCTCTTGCATTTGAATCTTCTAAATTAACTTCGGCATTTTGCTCAACGTGTTCACGGTTTTCTTGATCAACATAATTGATAAAATCACCTTTTGGCTGCTGACATCTTATGATAAAATCTAAATAGATTAAAATATATCCTAAGTCTTCTTTATCCTGAGTTAATTTATAATGCATACAGAAAGCAACTAACGCTCTGGCATTATCATCTAACGTATATCCTGAATCTAAATCTGGAATTGAAATTTTGCTAAATTGAACAATACCTAATTCTGTTGTCAGTTTTTTGATGTGTTTTAATTGAATAGGAGGATAGCTGAATTTAATTTCTGCTGGTTTGTCAATCAATTTTTTATAGGTATTCATTTGAGTAATTCCTACATTTTCCCAAGACGAAGCTCTCATTTTTGTGAAAGAGTTAATTCCCATTTCATGTCTTAGGTTTTCGTCTTCAATCAATTTAATAGCTGCAGCTGCAAATTGATCAGAATCTCCAATATCACATAAAATTCCAGAATCTTCTGTTAGAACTTCTCTTGTATGTGGAATTTTAGAAGCTACAATCGGACAAGCGCAGCCCATCGCATAAGAAAAAGTGCCGCTTACTGCCTGGTTCGGATCTTTAGATGTAAACATATAAATATCTGTAGCTTTTAAATATTCTAAAAGTTCATCTGTATCTAAATATTGGTTTACAAAACGAACATTATTTTGAAGATTTAATTCTTCTACAATTCCTTCCAATTTATCTCTGTAAGGATCAACACCATCTTTAATTAAATTTGGATGTGTTTTTCCGATGATTAAATATAAAGCGTTTGGAGCTTTTTCAACAATTTTAGGTAAGGCTTGTAAACCAGTTTCGATATTTTTTCCTTCGCCCAAAAGTCCGAAAGTAGAAAGTACTAATCTATCTTGAATTCCTAATTTTTCTTTTGCCTGCTCTGGAGCTTCATAAACTACAATGTGCGTTCCGTGAGGTACACAAGTAATTATTTCTTCACTGATTTCGTAATCGTTAATTAGAATTTCTTTCGATTTATTCGTCATTACAAAAACCGAATTGCTGTAGCTTAATAACAGTTTTACAAATGTTCTTAATTCCTCATTTGGATTTGGGATAACACTGTGAAAAGTATAAGTAACTGGTATTTTTATTGTATTTAAGAAATCTAAAAGGTGATCACCGTAATTTCCTGCAAACAAACCAAATTCATGCTGAATATGAACTAATTTCACTGCTTCATCATTGTTGATTTCTTCGGCAACTTTAGTATATTCTTCTCTATTTCTAGTGTTTAAGGTATAAGCTTGTGTTGGTTCTTCTTTAGGTTCATTAACTAACTCGCATATTTCACATTGAATTGATTTACCGTAAACATCCATTATTCCTTTGATGGTATCTTGCGTGTAAGTTGCTATTCCGCATTGTGTTGGCGGAAAAGTAGAAAGAAAAACTATTTTTGATTTATTTGATATTGTTTTCATGAGGATGTAATTTTAATTCGGTTAATAACTCGTTAAGGTTCAAAGAAGCCACCGCAATCTTGTCATCGGCGGCACCATAATAAATATATAATTGGTCATCAAAAATGGCAGTTCCTGTTGGAAAAACCACATAATTTACATAACCATGTCGTTCATAATGTTCTGATGGTGTGATAATTGGTTTTGGTAATCTTGCTAATACTTTTGATGGATTTTCTAAATCCAGTAAAACGGCCGCGGCATGATAAACCAAACCTTTTTCTCTTTTTTCAGCAGCATGATAAATTAAAAGCCAGCCGTCTGCTGTTTCGATTGGCGGTGCTCCGGGACCAATATGACTTGTTTCGTGTTCATATTTTGGTTCTAGAACTATATAATCGGGAAGATTTTTCAAATAATCTTTCCAAAAATCTTCTGTTAATTCTGATTTCTTTTCAAACGAAAAAATCTGAATCGAGGGAAAAATACGGTGCAGGGCAACAAATTTCCCATTTATTTTCTTTGGAAAAAGAACTACGTTTTTATCCCAGACAAATAAGTTCTCTTTTATGGTTTCGGTCAGAGGATAATTTCTTTCCGTATTAAAAGCTAAAATCTTTGCAACGCTCGGATTTTGTAAATGCTTTTTAATAAGATTTTTAAAATCGTGAAGTATAAACTTCGGTGTAATAATTCCTTTCTTCTTAAATTTTTTTAAATCTTTAGAAACTGCAAAAGCGCCGCAAGCGTTGATTCCGTCATAGGTGACATACGTCAGGTAATAGCGATCTTCAATTTTAGTAATTCTCGGATCTTCAACTCCATGAATCTCATAAATATATTCTGGAGTAAAAATTGGCTGTTTGTTTCGTTCAACCAAAGTTGTTGGTCCTTCAAATCGGCAATACCCTATAGTCGAAAAATTTCCTTTTTTTGCCGCTCGGTAAAACATATGTATTGTTTTCCCTTCTTGATATATGGCAGGATTTAAAACGCCCAATTCTTCAAAAGCTCTGTCTGTTTTTTCTAGAACGACACCGTGCTTTACTGCCTCTTTCATTGCTCTTCTAAATTTGACTCAAAATTACCCTGCGAATAAGCCGACGATTAATCCAATCCATTAAAAAATTAACTCTAAAGCATAAACATGGTAATTCTGTAAGACTAAAAAAGAATAGTGAAAATCCTAGATAGAATACTGAAATTTAATTGATTGAGTTAAATTATAAAGGTTTTTGAGTTAAGAGTATTTGTAAGAATAAAAGAAATTTGAATAACAAACAAAACGGACTGTGAAATAGTCTTATTTACAAACTTAAAATCTAAATATTATGTTACGTTACACAATCATTTTTATAATTCTAGCTATTATAGCAGGAATCTTTGGTTTTGGTGGAATCGCTGCTGGAGCTGCAAGTATTGCAAAAGTTTTATTCTTTATCTTTTTAGTGCTTTTTATTATCTCACTAATTACAGGAAGAAGAAAAGTATAGTTTTTATTGAGGGACAAAGGGCAAAGTTACAGAGGTTCAAAGTGCATTCTCTAAACGTTTTACTTTTTAGTTCTCTTATAAAAAGATATTCTTTTAGATTAGATCATGAGGTTCAGAGTGAGAAAGGATTAAGTATTTGACCTTTGCCACTCTGGACCTTTGTTACTTTGAAGCTTTCTCTAATACCATTTTGCGTAATATTTCTTTGTTATAAAAGCAATTGGCAGACCAACACAGCAAATAACAATAAGTATTGAAAGTAAAAGCGCAGTGTCTAAGTTTTTTTCTGGTAAAACAGGAAAGACGATAGGAAGTACAATTAAATTCATTACTGCCCAGATAAAAAAACCATAAGAAATTCCAGAAAGAAAAGTATTTATTTTGAAGAAAGGTAAATACGGAAAGATCTTAAAATAAAACCAGGCAAATAGAAGTGCAATTAAAAAATGCAGACCCAAACCTAAAATAGTCATTTCTATTCCGTTGGTGTAAGCCTCATTTTTAAAAATCCCGCTTGCGATTGAACGAAGAATTTTTTCGGCAGTTGTTTTATGAAGAATCACGGAATAAATTAAAATTGCGGCAGTAATATCTAATGTACCTGCAACTAAACCAGACGAAACAATGGTTTTAATTTTTGATCTCATAAAAAAGGATTTGCGTTAAATACTCACTTTATTTTTTCTTTATAATTTCATAAATCGATTGTAACTGATGCGTATGTCTTTGTGTGTGAACAATTGCAAAATGAAGCCATTCATAAATCGTAAAATTTTCACAGCCAGGTATTTTGGCATCAAGACAAATCAGTGTTAAATCGTAAGTTTCAGCAACTTCAAACAAATCATTTTGGATTTTTTTTATTGAAGCAAGCAGACTATTTTTCTCATAATCAATAGCGGCAGGTTTGATGTTTTCTGGAGCTTGGTATTTGGTACTAAAATCTAAAAATATAGCATCTAGTTGTTTTACATTTTCATCAGGTTCACGTGTCGATTTCTCTGTATTTCCTGCAAAAAGCTTCGGAATCCCAGCACACGCCAATATCATATGCTGTACAGTTTGTCCGCCTGTCCAGCTTTCTTCAAAAGGAACAGTATTTATTTCTTCATCCGAAAAATTCGAAATAAGATCAGTTAATTTACCATACGTTTCTAAAATAGTATTTTGAACAGCACCTTTCATAGCAATTAATTTTAGCAGTTAAATAGGCAACAAGAAATATAAACCGATGAACTTTAAAAAAGCTCGCAGTCCATTTTTTGTTAAATTAAATTTGTAGAATTAGGGAAAAGATAGTACTTCAAATATACGATAAAAAATAATAAAATATTAGATATCAGTAATTTGAAAGTTGTTAATTTTTATGGAAGCACTTCACAAGAATATCCGTGAAAATTTAAAAGGTCGATAATTTTTGTATTCGAAATCGCTGGCGCATGAATACGAAGGACCTTATCACAATCTTCTAAATCGAAGTTGATCGAACTGGTTGGAAAATGCTCAAGAAGCGTTTCAATGATAATTTTACATTGTGATTCTTCTTGAACATTTGTTTTAAAAACTTCAATCATAAAGTTTTGGTTTTAGAGCGCTATATTTTTATAACGCTGTATTTTATGATAGGTTACATACGAAACCACTAAAATTGCTAGAACAATTAAAGGAAAGAAACCTTGAAAATCTATTCCGTCTACGGCAAAATGACTTATTGAAGCAAAAATAAAATCGAAAGCAAATCCTGCATAAGCCCATTCTTTAACACGCCCAGGAACTTGCGGAATAATCAAAGCCAAAACGCCAAGGATTTTAAAGACGACTAAAGCGTTTCCGAAATATTCAGGATAGCCCAAATGTCTGATTCCTTCTTTAGCCATTTCAGATTGAGAAGTTAAAGCCGGCATAACGCCTTCGAATAAAAAAATAAGAATTGTAGTAGTCCAAAAAATGATTTTTGTTGTTTTCATTGGAAATTTATTTTTAAAAGGTTATTAGTTAATGTATTACAAATCTAATAATGTTTTCCTTTAATAAAATACACATTTGCGACTAATTTAGGGGCATTTGGGACAAGAAGGTAATTTTAGATTTTAGATTGTTGACTTTAGATTGTTGATTTTAGATTTTTTGATAATATGTAACATTTAGTTTGTCATCCCGAGGAATGAGGGATCTCCACAAGTAACTCTACAAAGATTTGCAACGAAAGTAACTACAAACATTAACCACTCCAGTATGTCCTCCTGAGCGAAGTCGAAGGACACGTGCGATGATGACGAACTGCACGGATCTAGCATGCGATCCTTCGACTTCGCTCAGGAGGACAAAAAATGAGAGTAAAATATTTGTGAAAGCATTTCTTGGCATAAAGTTAACCACACCAGTTTGTCATCCTGACGAAGGAAGGATCACACGAGTAGCTCCGCAAAGATTAGCAACGAAAGTAACCACAACAGTCTGTCCTCCTGAGCGAAGCCGAAGGACACGCAAGTAACTCTGCAAACATTGTAGATTTTCTTCACGGAGTTTCTAGTGTGATCCTTCCTTCGTCAGGATGACAAAAAAAGATTATTTAGAATTTAAATAGTAATTCCTAATCACAAACAAATCTTCAAAACCTAATCTCGTATAAATGCCTTTTCCTAAAGCAGAAGCTTGTAAATGTGCAATTTCAGCATTTAAATCAATAGAAAGATTAATAGCAAATTTCATAATTTCTTCGGCAAAACCTTTTCTGCGCATTTCAGGAATAACGCCAACACCATGAATTCCGATTGTTTTCCCTGTTTGAAAAAGCATAAACGTTCCGATTGGTTTTTCTTCAAAAGAAACCAAATAGAAATGTACATTTTTATAATCCTGAACTAGAATTTCTTTACTTATAACGTAACCAAAAGCATTTGGATAAATATCCGACCAGATCTTAGCATCATTTTCTGTAGAAACTTTTTTGAAAGTCAGATTATTTTCAAGCGCGAATTTCTGATTCAGTTTTAAAAACATTCCCACTTGTTCGTGTTTGATTTTAAATCCGTTTTGCTCTAAAAGTTGGTTCGAATTACTTTCAAAAATATCCCAGTACGGAATTGTTAAACCAGAATTGTTTTCTATAATTTCAATAATTTTTGAAAGAGTTTCAGGCGTAATATCTTCCTTAAACCATAATTTATTGGGCCAGCCTGAATTTTCTATTTTGCAAAATTCAACAGCATCATTTGTATGGTAGGCTAGGAAAGGAGTTCCGATCGTTTTCCAAAAATCAGTTAAGTTGTCAATATTATCTTTTATGAGATTTATATTTTTCATTTTGAATGACGCATTTAATATTCAACAAAGATAAAATTGCTTTTTATGGAAAACCTTTACATATGTTGAGTTATAATTTTTTTTCGAGACTCTTCCTGATTCTGCTTAACTGCGTTGGCGTAATACCCAAATGCGAAGCAATATGAAGAAGCGGAACACGATCTGCAATATTAGGATGTTTTTCAAGGAGACTCACATATCTTTCGGTAGCATTTTGCATGACAAGTGCCACTTCTCTTTCTTCTTTTTCGATTATCCAGTTTTTTTCTAAATGCGCAATGTAGAAATTTTTGAGATCGTCATTTTGGTAAATCAACTCCATATATTTTTTATAATTGATGTTGATTACAATCGAATCTTCCAAAGCTTCAATCGTAAAATTAGAAGGTTTTTGAAGCATCAAAGAGACTTTAGAACCCGCAATATAATTTTCGAGGAAAAGATTTTTGTTGTAGAAATTTCCTTGTTCGTCTGTAATAAAAGCGCGCAAAACTCCTTTAGCAATAAAATGAAGATTTTTAGCGATTTCTCCGTTTTGTAAAAGTGTTTCTCCTTTTTTTAAAATCTGAAAATCGGTTATGTTTTCAATCAGTTTCCATGATTGCTCAGAAATGGGAGAGTAGCTTTCAATGCTAATTTTCAGATTGTTGAGATATGTTTCTTTATGGAAAGGCATTTGGTATTTTTTGAAGGACTAAATTATAGAAGTTTTTTGTTTGTTGCAAGTTGATAAATAGCTCTCGCAAAGTCGCAGAGTCGCAAAGTTTTTTAAGTTATTCTTGCGACTTCGCGACCTTTCGAGAAATTTATTTAGTTTAATAATAAAGATTTGTCCTCCTGAGCGAAGTCGAAGGACGCGCACAGTGAGACGTACTGGATGGATTTAGCATGCGATCCTTCGACTTCGCTCAGGAAGACAAAAATGAGAATAAAAAAAATCGGCGCAATCAGCTAAATCGGCGAGAGAAAATTAAAAAAAACTTAGCGTGCCTTGCGTAAACCCTTGCGTTCTTTGCGGTTAAATAAAAACAAAAAACGCCATGAAACCTAAGTCTCACAGCGTTTTCCTCTCAAAAAATAAATAATTAACGGGTACGGGTATTATTTCCAGCCTCCGCCAAGCGCGCGATATAGATCGGTGTTGGCTGTGAGTTGTTGTCTTTTAAGATCTGCAAGTTCTAATTCGCTTTGCAAAAGATTTGCCTGCGCGGTTAAAACTTCAAGGTATTCTGCCATTCCGTTTTTGAATAATAAATTAGCATTTTTAATTGCTTGTTGCAGCGTTTTTACTTTTTCTTTTAAGAAAGTTTCTTGCTGTTGTAATTTCTCCACTTTAACTAAAGCATCAGAAACTTCGCTTACAGCAACCAAAACTTGTTGTCTGAAAGCTAAAACGGCTTTTTCTCTTTCCGCGACAGCGATATTATATTGCGTTCTTACTTTTTTGTTGTTCAGAATTGGTTGCGTTAAACCACCTGCAACAGTTCCGAATAGAGAAGCCGGAATATTGAACCAGCTGCTTGTTTCAAAAGAGTTCAAACCGCCTTGAGCCGTAATTCTTAGAGCTGGGTATAAATCCGCTTTTGTGATACCGACGTTTGCGTTTGCTGTTTTAAGCGCTAATTCAGCACTTTTTACATCTGGTCTTCTGCTTACTAATGAAGACGGAATTCCAATGGCATTATTATTTTTAACTTCTAAAGCACTCAAACGAATTGATCTTTCTTTCGCACCTGGAAAAGAACCCGTTAAAACACTCAAAGCATTTTCCTGAATCGCAATATTTTGTTCCAATAACGGAATCAATTGTGCGGAGTTTAATTTCTGTGCTTCAGATTGTTGAATAGCTAAATTAGTAACCTGACCAGCATCGTATTTTAATTTGATAATATTCGTTGTACTATCATTTAAACGTAGATTTTGTCTGGCAATATCCAATTGAGCATCAAGCATTAAAAGATTGTAATATCCTCTAGAAACATTGGCAACAATTGTCGTCTGCAATGCCTTTTTTACTTCAGCTGATTGAAGATATCCTGCGTAAGCCCCTTTCTTTTGGTTTCTAATCTTTCCCCAAATATCAGCTTCCCAAGAAAGTGAAGCTCCGGCAGAATAATCGTCAATATGTTTTTGTCCTAATGCCTGACCCAAGTTCATTCCGGTAAAACTATTATCAGAAGGATTGCTGGTACTTGCATTTACAAATAAATTTACTTGAGGAACATTTCCCCATTTGGACTGCGTAAATCTGTATTGTGCGATTTCAATGTTTTTTTCTGCAATAAGCAAATCATTGTTTCTCGCTACAGCGCTGTCAATTAGTTTGATAATATCTTTTTCAGTGTAAAAGTTTTTCCACTCCACATCGGCAATACTTGTTGTATCACTCGAAACCGATGCATTCCTGAAATTCTCAGGAAATGCATCTTTTGGAGTTTCAATATCCTTAGAAACTTTACAGGATATTAGAGTCGTGATCAGAATGGCGAAGGTCACGATTTTGGTTATATAATTTTTCATTGTCTTTTTATTAGATTTCTGTACCCATTGGCTTTGGGTTATATTTTTTTTAAACACATAGGAACATAGTTTTTGTAAACTTTAAAAGAGTCGTTTCACTAATTTGAATGCACATAGCTACTATGTGTGGAAACTAGTTTCTTTTAATCTCTTTTTTATGAGTTGGAAAATCTATGTTTCTATGTGTTTAATTATTTTTTAGATCTCCGTACAAATATCTTTTTTGGTTTCAAGATCTTTCGAGATTCTGTATGATATATATCCGATGCCAAATAGGATGGCAACAAGGATTGTCGTTATATAATTTTCCATTTTTATTTTTCTTCGTTATGAATTACAGCTACAGGTTTTCCTGTAACCTTTTCTTGTAAATATTGGAAGACGATGAATAAAACCGGAATAATGAATAATCCTAAAATTACTCCCGAAATCATTCCGCCCGCAGCTCCAATACTAATTGAG
Source organism: uncultured Flavobacterium sp. (assembly GCF_946479975.1). The sequence continues at coordinate 773 of NZ_CAMLIX010000101.1, read as the reverse complement.
TGATTTCCTTGAGCCGATGGTCCTTTGGCGCTCATCATTGGCACTAAACCAACAATAAAGGCTAGAGACGTCATGATAATTGGTCTTAGACGTAATTTCGCAGCATCAATAGAAGCTCTGACTAAAGCCATACCCGATTTTCGTTTTTGCACCGCAAACTCCACAATCAAAATGGCATTTTTGGCGAGCAGTCCAATCAGCATGACAAGCGCAACTTGTACATAAATGTTGTTTTCAATTCCTGTTAAACCAATTGCCACAAATACTCCAAAAATACCTGCAGGGATTGATAAAATTACCGCTAGAGGAAGGATATAACTCTCATACTGTGCAGCAAGTAAGAAATAGATAAAAATCAAACACAGTAAGAAAATTGTAGCCGACTGCCCTCCAGAAGAGATCTCCTCACGCGTTTGGCCCGAGAATTCAAACCCGTAACCTGCAGGCAATTGTTGTTTGGCAACTTCTTCAATTGCTTTAATGGCGTCTCCAGAACTAAATCCAGGTTTCGGAATCGCATTAATAGAAATTGAATTAAATAAATTATATCGAGAAGCGGTTTCTGAACCATAGATACGAGTTAGTTTTACTAAAGTATTAATTGGCACCATTTCGCCTGATTTGTTTTTTACGAAAACACGATCAATTGCTGTTGGATCTGCTCTGTCGGCAATATCAGCCTGAACAACCACACGGTAATATTTACCAAATCGGTTAAAGTCAGATGCCTGCGCGCTACCAAAATAAGCTTGCATAGTTTGTAAAATGTCTTT
>NZ_CAMLIX010000100.1 GCF_946479975.1 uncultured Flavobacterium sp. | reverse complement strand
ACTTAGAAATCCTGTTGGAATGGATTGGAATCCTGTAAATAAAGAACTTTGGACGCCAATTTCTGCTCCCGAAGTTCCGATGTTTACGTTTGCAATTCCACAGTCAGATCCTGTAACAGACAAAAATCTTTCTGCTTCTCGTAAATTGTTTGTCATAATTGCTGAAGACAATCCTTGCGCAACACCATTTTGAACTTCAATAGCATTTTCAACTTCGCCAGAATATTTTATTAAATATAAAACTGGAGCAAATGTTTCGTGCTGTACAATTTCAAATGAATTATCAGCTTCTGCAATTGCGGGTTTTACGTAGCAACCACTTTCATAACCTTCGCCTGAAAGCACTCCGCCTTCAACTAAAATTTTACCACCTTCAGCAACTACTTTATCCAAAGCCGAAGCATACATTTCAACCGCATGAGTATCAATTAGTGGTCCAACGTGATTATTTTCGTCAAGCGGATTTCCGATTCGTAATTGTTTGTAAGCAGCCACTAAAGCATCTTTTACTTTATCATAAATACTTTCGTGAATAATCAGTCTTCGAGTCGAAGTACAACGTTGTCCAGCCGTTCCAACAGCGCCAAAAACAGCGCCAATAACGGTCATTTTTATATCTGCATCTGGAGTCACAATAATTGCATTGTTTCCTCCAAGTTCTAATAATGATTTTCCTAATCTTCCTGCAACTGCCTGCGCAACGATTTTTCCCATGCGAGTTGAACCAGTAGCAGAAATAAGTGGAATACGGGTATCTGCCGTCATTAATTCTCCAATTTTGTAATCACCGTTTATCAGACAAGAAATACCTTCTGGAAGATTATTTTCTTTGATAACTTGAGCAATGATATTCTGGCAGGCAATACCGCAAAGAGGAGTTTTTTCTGAAGGTTTCCAAACGCAAACATCACCAGAAATCCAAGCTAAAGCTGTGTTCCAAGACCAAACTGCGACAGGAAAATTAAATGCCGAAATGATTCCGACAATTCCAAGCGGATGATATTGCTCGTACATACGATGTCCAGGTCTTTCAGAATGCATCGTTAAGCCGTGAAGCTGGCGTGATAAACCAACAGCAAAATCGCAGATATCGATCATTTCCTGAACTTCTCCGAAACCTTCTTGCAAAGATTTTCCCATTTCATAAGAAACCAGTTTACCAAGCGCTTCTTTATTTTGTCTCAATTTTTCTCCAAATTGACGTACAATTTCACCACGTTGCGGCGCAGGAATTAATCTGAAAGTTTTGAAAGCTTCTGCAGCAGTCTGAATTGTTTTTTCATAATCCTGAGCAGTTGACATTTTTACCGAAGCAATTAATTTTCCATCCACCGGCGAATAACTTTCTAAAATTTCTCCCGAAGAAAAGTTATTTACTCCTGTTGATGTTCCTTCATTTATCGTTTTGATGCCCAATTTTTCCAGAGCTTCCTTCATTCCAAATTGTGATGCTATTGTTGTCATTGTAACTTTTTTAGTTAAAATTGTTATATTTTTATTGTAAAGATATTGTTTTAGAATTAATTATGGCGGAAACTTACTTTATAAATAAGAGTAAATTTAAGGTTATTTAATACTTTTAACGTCGAGGAAAACCAATTTATTCGGTTTATTTGATGAAATTTGCATTCTCAAATAAATATCGATGAAATTTTTCAGTCCACTTATACTCTGCTTCCTTTTAGTTTCGACTAACATCTTTTCTCAAAAAGAAAAACCATCCTTTCAAGTAGTTCCTTTGGGAGTTAAAGGTGGAATTGACGAAAAAAATCTTTCGGCATATTTAATAGCGCCTTATAATATAAATGATTTTATTTGTCTTGATGCTGGAACTATAAATGCGGGAATTGAAAAAGCAATCGAAAAGAAAACCTTCAAAGTTTCAACCAGCGAAGTTTTAAAAAAATACATTAAAGGATATTTGATTTCTCACGCGCATTTAGATCATGTTTCTGGATTAATTATAAATTCACCTGCCGATTCTTCTAAAACGGTTTATGCCACAAATAAGTGCATGGAAATGATGGAAAATCATTATTTCAACGATCAGACTTGGGCAAATTTTGGCGATAAAGGCCCTGGTTTTCCTTTAAAAAAATATCATTTTCAGACTTTAAATTTAAATGAAGAAACTCCTCTTTCAAATACAAAAATGACGGTTAAAGCATTTCCTTTAAGTCATGTTAATCCGTTTGAGAGTACGGCTTTTTTAGTTAAAAATGAGAATAATTATGCTTTGTATCTTGGCGATACAGGACCAGATGAAGTTGAAAAAAGCAATAATCTTCGCGATTTATGGACTGCAGTTGCGCCATTAGTTAAAGAGAAAAAACTAACAGGAATTTTTATTGAAGTTTCTTTTCCAAACGAACAACCAGACAAATTTCTATTTGGTCATTTAACTCCTAATTACTTAATGAAAGAACTTCACGTTTTGGAAGATTTAGCTGGAAAAGGCTCTTTAGAAAACTTCAAAATTATTATTACACATTTAAAACCGCCTGCAAAAAATATTGCTAAAATTAAAGATCAATTAAAAATCCAAAATGATTTAAAGTTGAAGATTATTTATCCTGAGCAGGGAAAGAGATTAGATTTATAGATAAAAGAAACCCGACAGGTTTTAAAAACCTGTCGAGTTTACTGTAAAATATTTAATAACAAACTATTTCTTCGCTACAAATCTAGGATCACTTTCCATAACCGTTCCGCAGTTATCGCAAGTTCTCAATTCTTCTGAATTATAAAAATGCTCAAAATGAGGAAGAAAATCTTTCTCGATATTATGAAGTTCAAAATACACTTCATACAATTTATGATTGCAGTTATCGCAATGCCAAAGCAATCCGTCTGTAAAACCTTGTCCGGCACGTTTACGCTCAATTACCAGACCAATAGAACCTTCAGAACGAACTGGAGAATGCGGTACTTTAGCTGGATGCAGATACATATCGCCGGCGTTAAGTTCCATCTCCCTACGCTGACCATCTTCTTGAATCACTACTTTTATACTGCCTTCTAATTGATAAAAAAGCTCTTCGGTTTCGTTATAATGATAATCTTTTCTCGCATTCGGACCTGCGACAATCATCACAATATAATCTCCAGAATCTACGTATAAGTTTTTATTTCCAACTGGCGGTTTCAATAAATGACGATTTTCGTCAATCCATTTCGTCAGGTTAAAAGGTTTCGCTATAGCCATTTTTTAAAATCTAAATTTTGAAAAGCTAAGTTAGTGAAAAGTTTTTAGTCACAGTTTTTAGTCTCAGTTTTCAGTCTCGGTATTCAGTCTCGGTATTCAGTCGCATTGTACAGTCAGTTTTCAGCCTCAGTAAACTGAAAACTGTGACTGTGACTGTGACTGAATACTGTGACTGCGACTGAAAACTTACCTAAGCTCTTTTATCAAATAAATATAAACAGGAAAGTGATCGCTAAAACCAGCTTCTGTAAGTGTGTTTCTCAATGGATACCCCTTATATCTACCAGAAGTTTGAATGAGATAAGGTTTGTTGAAAATTCCTGCTTTCCAAAATTGGTATGTTGAAAAATCAGATTTTAAAAAAGATTCTGTCATTATAATTTGATCAAAAATACTCCAGGAATCTCGGTATGCAATTGTTCCCAATCCTTTGTTTTCTAATTCTTCAAACGGATTAAAAACATCAAATTCTTTTACTTCCGATTTTTTACCTTTTGCCTCTAATCCTTTTTTTATGCTATTGTTTAAAGGTCCGTCATTAAAATCTCCCATTGTCAAAACCTTTGCATTTGGATTAATTTGCTGTAAAGAATCGATAATTTTTCGGTTTAATTTTCCTGCTGCTTCACGAAATAAAGTTGTTGCCTTTTCTCCACCCGATCTGGAAGGCCAGTGGTTAACGATGATATGAATTTCTTCCTCTTCTAAAAAACCAGAAACCAAAAGCTGATCTCTCGTAAAAACACGATTATTGTTTTCTTTTTTAACTTCAACTTCATCATCCAAAATCTCCAATTCTTCTTCTTTCTTCGGAATATTCTTTTTGTAAATAATTAGGGGAATATTGGAGAAAGATGTTGGTCTAAAATATTTTTTCTGATAAAGTAACGCAACATCAATTCCGCGTTTGTCTGGCGAATCAAAATGAATAATTCCTAAATCTAGTTCTTGCAGTTGGGGTTCTTTTATTAAATCTTCTAAAACACCTCTATTTTCTATTTCAGCACCTCCAATTAGAACTGGTGCGTTTGAATTTTCTGGAGTTCCAATTTCAGATAAAACTTTTGCCAGATTTTTTAATTTCTGCTGGTATTTTTCCGTTGTCCAATGTTGTGCGCCATTTGGCGTCCATTCATCATCATTTGTAAAAGCATCATCAACAGTATCGTAGAAATTTTCGAAATTGTAGAAAGCGACGGTATGAATTTTGTATTTTTTTGGTTGTGAAAATAAGGTTGCAATTGAAAACCAAAAGAGCAGGCAAAATTTAATTCTTAAAGGCATATATAAAATATTTTTACATGCAAATTTAATTAAAATTGTAAGAAATATATTAAATTAAAATTTCGGTATACTATATTTGTTTTTCAAAAATGTCTAGTAAATTGCGCAAAAAATCTGATATCTCATACAATGAAAAAAATACTGTTTTTAGTCATTTTATTTAGCTCCTTATTTAATTTCTATGGACAAACAAACAATATTTTTGCGGAGAAAATTAGAAAAAAGTATAAGATTCCAGAATTGGCATATGCAGTAGTTTCTGCAGATTCTATTTTTGAAAGCGAGGTGTTAGGATTTCAGCGTTATAAATCTTCTTATAAAGCAAAAACTGATGATAAATTTCGTTTAGGATCTATTACAAAAACAATTACAAGTTATATTGCGGCTACTATAGTTAAAGAAGGAAAAATAAAATGGGATACAAAATTTTTTGATTTATATCCTGAATTAAAACCTGGAAGCAATCCTGAAATTTACAATGTAACCTTACAAGATTTTTTGACGTTTCGAGTTCCTATTCCAACTTGGTCATACGGAAATGATACTCCCACTCAACAAGAAATAAAAGGAAATAACCAACAACAACGTTATGAGTTTATAGCTTGGTTTTTTAGGCAGAAACAATTCATTAGTGAAAAACAAGATGTTTATTTCTCAAATCCAAGTTTTGTAGCAGTTGGATTAATGCTCGAAAAAGCAACCGGAAAAAGTTATGAAACTTTAGTAAAAGAGCTTGGTCAAAACCTAAATATTGATTTTGATTTCGGACAGCCAAATGTAGCTGATATAAACCAACCTTGGGGACATGACGAGGATTTAAAACCCAAAAAACCATTCGTAAATTACAAACTAAACTGGCTTTCATCAGCAGGAAATATTAATGTAAATCTTCCTGATTTTTGTAAATTTACACAAATGCAATTAAAAGGATTATTAGGAAAATCTGAAGTATTATCTGCAGATGAATTTAATAAAATGCATTTTGGCTTTTCTGAATTCTCTCTTGGATGGTATTCTGAAATAAATCAAAAATCAGGTTTAAAATATTCATTTCATTACGGAAATCCTGGAACTTTTTTAACCAAAGTATATATTTGTAAAGACATAAATAAAGCTTTTATATTATTTGCAAATGTGCAATCTGAAAAAGCAGATAAAGGATTAATGCTGCTCTTGGAAGAATTACAAAAACAATATGGCGGCTAACTTTAACAAAAACCTTAAAAATTAATTTTATAAATTTAGGCAAAAGAAAAAAAATGAACACAAATTGCTTTCAATATATAAAGAGACGTTTTGTCTTTTGCAAATTCCTATTTCTTATTTTTGTTTTACAATCATTCAACTGTCATTCTCAACAAATCATGATAACACCGCCTTATTTACAAAAAGGAGATACTGTTGCTCTTCTTGCAACTGCTCGAAAAAACATTGACGACAATTTAAAACCAACAATAGATTTATTGCACAGCTGGGGCTTAGAAGCCGTTGTTGGATCAACAATCGGATTGGATTATCATCAATTGGCAGGAACTGACGAACAGAGAGCTGCCGATTTTCAAAAACAGTTAGACAATCCGAATATTAAAGCAATTTGGTGTGTGCGTGGCGGATACGGAACGGTTAGAATGTTAGATTTATTGGATTTTACCAAATTCAAACAACATCCAAAATGGGTGATCGGATTTAGTGATGTAACAGTTCTGCACAATCATTTGAACACAATGGGTTATAAATCGCTTCATGGAATTATGCCTGTAACGGTTCCTAGAGCAACTCCAGATGCGGTTAGTTCCTTAAAAGCCAGTTTATTTGGTGAACCAATTTCGTACACTATTAGTCCAACTCCAATGAATCGTTTAGGAAGCGCGACTGGAGAATTAGTGGGAGGTAATTTATCAATTTTATATAGTTTATTAGGATCTCCATCTGCAATTGATTGTCGTGATAAAATATTATTTATTGAAGATTTAGATGAATATCTGTATCATATTGATCGTATGATGATGAATTTGAAGCGAAACGGCTGTATAGAAAACCTTAAAGGAATTATCATTGGTGGCATGACAAGCATGAAAGACAATGAAGTGCCGTGGGGGAAAAATGCTTTAGAAATTATTGATGATGTTACCAAAAAATACAACATTCCAGTAATTTTCAATTTTCCAGCTGGACATATTAGAGACAACAGAGCTTTAATTATGGGAAACACTATTTCTATGGACGTTACTGCAACTGGAAGTACCGTTACTTTTAAAAGATAATTTAGCATAATCCTTTTTTTAAAGGAAACTCAAAATACCACATAAAAATCTCGCAAAGACGCGAAGTAGCAAAGTTTCAATCACACTTTGCTACTTCGCGTCTTTGCGTGCAATAATTTATTCAGCAAAAATAGTCTCTAATATTCACTGAAAACTGTGACTGAGACTGAAAACTACAACAATGGCAGAACATAACGATTTAGGAAAATTAGGGGAAGATTTGGCTGTTGCACATCTTGAAGAACAAGGATATAAAATTGAACATCGAAACTACGTTTTTCAAAAAGCCGAAATAGATATTATCGCAAAAAAAGATTCTATTTTAGCGATCGTTGAAGTAAAGACACGTTCAAGTTTAGATTTTGGTTCTCCACAAGATTTTGTGAAACCAAAAAAGATTCAATTACTCATTAAAGCAGTAAATGCCTACATAAACGATAGGGAAAAGGATTTTGACGACGATATAGAAATCCGTTTTGACATCATTGCGATCCATAAAAACGGCGAATCCTTTGCAATTGAACACCTTACCGACGCTTTTTATCACTTTTAACATAATTTTTTATTGTTATAATTGTAACAATTTGTTTTTTTATTTATATTTGCAGAGATTTATAACATCGCAATGTTAAATTAACAACCAACCGAATTACAAAAAAAAAAAAAAAAGAATTATGAAAACTGTTTCTTCTATTGTAGAAAACTACATTAAAACAAAACCCTTTCTACTCAACGCCCTCTCGCTCGGAATTATTAACCTGACTTCACTTTCGCGAAATATTATGACCGAATTAGAAAGTGAGTTTGGGAAAGAAGTAAAACAAGGTGCTGTTGTAATGTCATTAAAAAGACTTACAGAAGAACTAGATTTTAAACTAAACCACAAAATCAACAAAGTAATTAAGAATATTGGCGAAATAACAGTTCGTTCTGAACTTACAGATTACACTTTTGCAGCGTCAGAAACTGTTTTGAACAAACAAGCCGATTTAATTTCTGACATTAATGCGTTATCTGATATTTTTTATACCTCATCTCGTGGTGTTAACGAAACCAATATCGTAGTCAGCAGTAGTGTAAATCATTTAGTTGAGAAACACTTTATGAGAGAGAAATTAATCCAGAAATTAGATAATTTAGCTTCAATTACAGTAAAATTACCAAAAGAGAATATTGTTGTTCCTGGAATTTATTATTTCATTTTCCAACGTTTGGCTTGGGAAGGAATTATTATTAATGAAGTAATTTCGACTTCAAATGAATTCACCATTTTAGTTGGAGAAGATCAGGTTGATGTTGCTTTTAAAGTAATAAAAGACCTAAAAAACTAAATTAGAAATTATTCTTAAAAAATAAATTAGCGTTTTTAAATAACAAAAGTCCTTTTGTCTTCTCGTAAGATAAAGGATTTTTCTTTTAAACCTGCACCCAAGTTCTAATTTCACTATTCTTAAAATAAGAATATTCTCAAAATTTAAATTTTAAAATAAATTTTATTTTTTGAAAGCGTCACTATGACACTTACTTTAGAATTGGGACTTGAAAGCACATTTTGCGTCTTCACTTGAAAAAACCATTTAAAAATCCGAATTAAGTTTTTTTATATATAATTTATTGAGAATAATATTTTTATATATTTGCTAAGAATTCAAGTAACTGATGCGCTTTTTGATATTATAATACAACAACATTAAATTATATTGAAAATTAGTTTCTATCAAAATCAGATGACAAACAAGATTGAAATCATTCAATCGTATTTAAAAATAATACTCTTATAGATATGCAGTTTTTCAACTTCGCTATAAAAACTATCTAACCAAAACCACAATAATGCCATAAAAAAATCACTCTTAGGAGTGATTTTTTTTATTCAAGAATATACGTGCATTTTCTAAAATGAATAATTGATAGCAAACCCAAAATTATTATTTGATGCAATATCGTTTTTTATAATTGCAGGTTTAAATGCAAGTTTTTCATCCACATTAAATTGTGATAAAGCGGCATCAATATTAGCATCAATTATATTTAGAATATAAAACCCAACAATAAATAGTGCCGATAAATCTCGGTTTCTTTGAAATCCTTTTTGAATGCGAATTAACCTATTTTCATCTAATCCAGCCAAACTCGATGTTTCACTTACATTTCCCGCAAGTCTGTTTTTATATTCGTCTCTGTAAATATTATATTTTTTATGATTGTCGAGATACAAATACGTACTAGTTCCAATTGCTCCATAAACTAAAGGAACCTTCCAATATTTTTTATTATAAACTTGACCTAAACCTGGTAAAATAGCAGAAAAAAAAGATGCTTTTGCAGGTCGCAGCGGATCAATCGTTTCAGATGTAAGACTATCTTTTGAAATGATTGTAGTTTTTTCCTGAGCGAAAGTTGAAGTTAATCCAAAAAATAAAAAGATTAGAACAAGATGAGTCTGCATAAAAGTTTGGCTTTGAAAATTTGATTCAAAGAAAACTTTTTAGTTCTAAGGTTTTTCTTAAATAAAAGGTAAATAAAACTTAATTTTTATTTTTTAAGGTCTGGATATATATCATCTTGCGTATTTAAAATCAGATCTGGACCAAATGATTTTAATATATAATCGTTTCCATTTTTTTTATAATAAAATCTCGCAGGCTTCGCTTTTCTAAAATCAAATTCATCATTGAAAAATTCATCATCAAAAAAGAATTTATTCTGAGATTTAAGCTGTGCTAAACTGTCTGGATAATAATCATTTTTACTTTTGTAGAATTCTAGATCTTTTACAACTTCATTCAATTGATGATTTGTAAATTGAATTAAATGTTCTTTATGAAAATTACTAGTTAAAAATAAATACCAAAATAAAGGAGTGAAAAGAATACCTGCGAATCCTATTAATTGCATTTTATGATCTTTTCTAATAAAACCTTGAATAATCAAAATTGCTCCAGAAATCAAACCAAAATTTGGAATCAATCCTATAAAACCTAACTTATAAAGGCTTTTTGAAGTTATCTTCATATTTATACTTTTTTTATAGGATAATAGAATTACTAAACTCCTTATCTAGCCCCGATAGAACTGGAAATCCTTTTGTGCCGGGGTTCGGCACAAAAGATTATAAGGGATAGCGGAACTAATTGTCTTTTGAAACGAAATTTTTCTGCTTCTAATTACTCTCCCAACAATTCCATCAATTCCAAAGCACGTTTAGTCGACTTTACATTATCAAAAGTCAATAATAGACGTAAACCATTTGGCGTTTGTTTTTCTTTCATTTGACAAAGAGAACTATACTTCTGTACAAATTGCAAAACCTTTCTAAATTTCGAAGACTGATAATAATCAGATTGCTGATCTGAGACGAAATAACCAATCATTTTTCCTTTTTTCATCACCAGTTTTTCAATTCCTACCGCTGTAGCAATCCATTTGATACGAATACTATTCATCAACGCATTGGCGCGCGGAGGCATCGGTCCAAAACGGTCAATTAATTTGTTTTGGAAAATGACTAATTCTTCCTCATTTTTTACAGAACCCAATTCGTTATACAAACTCAAACGTTCTGTAACATTATTGATATATTCATCAGAAAACAACAACTCAAAATCGGTATCGATTTGTAGATCTTTTACGTATTCTTTGGTTTCAATATCATTTTCTTCTGGATATAAATCTTTGAATTCGTTCTCTTTTAATTCCTCAATTGCTTCGTTCATGATTTTTTGGTACGTATCAAAACCAATTTCATTAATGAAACCACTTTGTTCGCCACCTAATAAATCTCCTGCTCCACGAATCTCCAAATCTTTCATGGCAATGTTGAAACCACTTCCTAATTCGCTGAATTGTTCCAAAGCCTGAATACGCTTTCTTGCATCTTCGGTCATAGAAGAATACGGCGGACAAATGAAATAACAGAATGCTTTTTTATTGCTTCTACCTACTCGACCGCGCATTTGATGTAAATCTGATAATCCGAAATTATTGGCATTGTTGATGAAAATCGTGTTCGCATTTGGAACGTCCAATCCGCTTTCGATGATTGTGGTTGCGACCAAAACATCAAAATCACCGTTCATAAAACCTAACATTAATTCTTCGAGTTTGGCGCCGTCCATTTGTCCGTGACCAATTCCAACTCTAGCATTTGGAACCAAACGCTGAATCATTCCAGCAATTTCTTTAATATTTTCGATTCGGTTATTGATAAAGAAAACCTGTCCGTTTCTCTGAATTTCATAGGAAATCGCATCACGAATAATTTCTTCATTAAAACCAACAACATTCGTTTCAATCGGATAACGATTTGGCGGAGGCGTTGTAATTACCGATAAATCTCGCGCCGCCATTAATGAAAACTGCAACGTTCTCGGGATTGGCGTTGCCGTTAATGTCAACGTATCAACATTTGCAGCAATCGTTTTGAGTTTATCTTTTACGTTTACTCCGAACTTTTGTTCCTCATCAACAATCAACAAACCAAGATCTTTAAAAACCACATTTTTGTTTACCAATTGATGTGTTCCAATTACAATATCGAGTTTTCCTTCGGCTAAATCTTTTAAAGTCTGCGTTTTTTGTTTCGCCGTTCTAAATCGGTTTAAGTAACCTATTGAAACCGGCATATCTTTTAAACGTTCTGTAAAAGTTCTGTAATGCTGATACGCTAAAATGGTTGTAGGAACCAAAATAGCCACTTGTTTACTATTATCAACCGCTTTAAAAGCTGCACGAATTGCAACTTCGGTTTTTCCGAAACCAACATCACCACAAACTAAACGATCCATTGGACGATCGCTTTCCATGTCGGCTTTTACCTCAGCTGTCGATTTGGTTTGATCTGGCGTATCTTCATAAATAAATGAACTTTCTAATTCATTTTGAAGATAACTGTCTGGCGCAAACTGAAAGCCTTTTTCTAAACGACGTTTCGCGTACAACTGAATCAAGTTGAACGCAATATGTTTAACACGGGCTTTGGTTTTCTGTTTTAAAACTTTCCACGCGTTCGATCCTAGTTTGTAAATTTTTGGAGGCGTTCCGTCTTTTCCGTTGTATTTTGAGATTTTATGAAGCGAGTGAATACTCACATACACAATATCATTATCAGCATAAACCAATTTTATGGCTTCCTGCGTTTTTCCTTCCACCTGAATTTTCTGCAAGCCGCCAAACTTCCCAATTCCGTGATCGATGTGCGTTACATAATCGCCTACAGAAAGTGCGGTTAACTCTTTTAAAGTGATATTCTGCTTTTTAGAATACCCGTTTTTGATGTTGAATTTATGATAACGCTCAAAAATCTGATGATCTGTATAAGCCGTTATTTGATTTTCTTCATCAATAAAACCTTGATACATTGGCAGTACAATGGTATGATATTGTTTTCTGATATTCTCTGAATTGGCTTCATCCAAAGATTCAAAAATATCATGAAAACGTTTTGCCTGCGTTTCATTCGAACAGAATAAATAATTTTTATATCCGTTAAAATGGTTGTCACTCAGATTATTCAACAGCAAATCAAATTGTTTGTTGAAAGAAGGCTGAGGCTGAATATGAAATTCGAATTTTTTAGTGGTTTTGAAAATTGGTTTTGAAGCCAATTCTACAATCGAAAAATCCAGCGCGCGTTTGATAAACGAAGCTTGATTTAAAAATAATTGCTCCGGCTGGGCGTGTTTTATTTCTTTCGAAAGTTTCTCAAAAGCTTCTTCTGCTCTGGCAAATTGTTTGTCTAACTGACTAAAAAGTCCGTCTGTATTTTGAATAAAAAGAATTGTTTTTTCGGCGATATAATCTAGAAAACTTTCTCTGTTTTCTTGAAATAACTTGTTTTCGACATTCGGAATTATGGTAATCTTTTTATGCGTTTCTACAGATAACTGAGTCTCTACATCAAAACTTCTGATGCTGTCTACTTCATTTCCAAAAAACTCAATTCTATATGGATGATCGTTTGAGAAAGAAAAAACATCAACAATTCCTCCACGAACCGAAAATTCGCCGGGTTCTGTAATGAAATCGACTCTTTTAAATTCGTATTCAAATAAAACTTCGTTGATAAAATCGATCGAAATTTTATCATTCAACGCGACTTTTAAAGTGTTTTTGTCTAATTCTCTTCTCGTAACCACTTTTTCAAAAATGGCTTCCGGATATGTGACAATCACAGCAGGTTTTTTACGAGAATTGATTCGGTTTAAGACCTCAGCGCGAAGCAAAACATTCGCGTTATCAGTTTCTTCAATTTGATACGGACGACGAAATGAAGCGGGATAAAACAATACATCCTGCTCGCCGATCATTTGTTCCAAATCGTTTAAATAGTAAGCCGCTTCTTCTTTATTATCTAAAATAATCAGAAAAGGAAGTTCGGTTTTCTTAAAAATAGAACGAACAATAAAGGAAACCGAAGACCCAAGCAAACCACTAAGGTTCATTTTTATCTGATTTCCTTCTAGTAAACTGTTGGCAATCTGTTCTGCTTTTGGAAGATTGTCGTATATTTTATATAATGCGTTTTTACTCAACTTTTAATGCGTTTTGATCTGTTTTTTGTACTGGAATCTGTGGCAAATCTGTGTTCGGAATTGCGCGTGATGTGTCTAACATTTTAAGAAACTCAGCTTCTCCTTCTTCTTTTGGTATTTTGGCTTTTTCTACAATTTTATCCATTTGTCTTTCCAGCGAAATCAGTTCTTTATTGATTTCCTGAATCAAAAAAACCACTTTATCATCTGGAACATTATTTAGATGAATAAACAAATCCATCATTTTTATTTTTGTAATTAAAATAGAAATACGGCTTCTGATTTGTGGCTGGTTAAATTGCTCCGGTATATTATTATTTAAAGCTATTGCTTTCTTAGAAATCGCCGCCGATTTTTTCTGAAATGCTCCAATAGTTTTTCTTGGTTTATCGCCAATCTCTTTTATAAAATCTCGCCATTCTGTCCAAGAATTTAATTGTGTTTCTGAAATTTCGTTGATTGGTTCGTCAAGAAACGTCCAGCCTTTATTTATATTATTAAAAATAACTTCTTTCTTTTTTGCTTCTTTAGCATTTTCTGCAAGACGTTTTTCATCTTGATTTTGGCAAGAAAATAATACTACGGTCAAAAGCAGAAAAAGAGATATTTTAGATTTCATTTATTAAAATGTTAGGCTGCAAAGTTACGAAGTAAATTTACAATTATGAATTCTGTTTTTTGCCAAAGAATCTATAAATCAAGGTTATTAATTTGCTCCAAATTATGCGGATTATGATGATTTTATTCTGTTTTCTTGAAACTAAAATTACATTTAAATTAAAATTTAAATCAAGTCTTCGCGGAGAATTATCTAACAAAGAAACTTTTTTATTATAGAATCTATAATTTATGCTTCTAAAAATGACTTTCAATTGCGAAAACGTTATATTTGTAGCTCTAAAAATCATCAAAAATGAATCCTAAAATATTGATCATTGGTGCCTGCGGTCAGATTGGAACAGAGCTGACGCAAAAACTGCGTAAACTATACGGAACCGAAAATGTAATCGCTTCTGATATTCGAAAATTAAATACTGATGTTGTTAATTCGGGACCTTTTGAAGTCGTCAATGCTTTAGATTTTAATCAGATTGAACATTTGGTAGAAATGCATAAAATTACCGATGTTTATTTAATGGCTGCGCTTTTGTCTGCAACTGCCGAAAAAAACCCTGCTTTTGCGTGGGATTTGAATATGAATTCACTTTTTCATGTTTTAAATTTAGCGAAAGCAAAAAAGATTCAAAAGATTTTTTGGCCGTCAAGTATTGCAGTTTTTGGACCAACAACTCCAAAAGAAAATACGCCTCAATATACAGTAATGGAACCTTCAACAGTTTACGGAATTAGTAAACAAGCGGGAGAAAGATGGTGCGAGTATTATCATAATATTTATGGTGTTGATGTTCGTAGTATTCGTTATCCTGGCTTAATTAGCTGGTCTACTCCTCCAGGCGGCGGTACTACAGATTATGCTGTTGATATTTTTTATAAAGCTATAGCTGATAAAAAATACGAATGCTTTTTATCGTCTGAAACTAAAATGCCAATGATGTATATGGACGATGCGATTGAAGCAACCATAAATATCATGCAAGCTCCTGCTGAGGAAATCAAAATACATTCGTCATACAATTTAGCCGCGATGAGTTTTACTCCGACTGAAATTGCTGCTGAAATCAAAAAACATATTCCCGAATTTGAGATTACTTATAATCCGGATTTCCGTCAGAAAATTGCGGACAGCTGGCCGGCAAGTATTGACGACAGTTCTGCCAGAGAAGATTGGGCATGGAATCATAAATTTGATTTGGAAACTATGACAAAAGATATGATTGAGCATTTGAGTTAGATTGTTTTTATCATCAAAAAAAGTCCTGATTAATTCTTAATCAGGACTTTTTTTTACCTTTCTAGTAAATCGTGATTTTAAGTTTTTCTCCTTCTTTTATCCCACGAGATTTACCGTAGAAATAACTTATCTTGCTGTAATCTACATCATAATGTCTTCTTTACCATTTTGTGTGCCAATTTGAGCAGAGTAGATTCTCTTTTATCCTGAACATCAGGTTTATTTCTAGATTCGAAAATGTTGTTTGCGTTTGCTAATTTTAGTTGTGGCGCGCCACTTCTGAGATAAAGTTTTCCCCAATCGCTGGCTTTGCCTTTTATATAGTTTATCCTAAAAAATTATAAGTCTAAATATCATCTTCATTTAGTTTTTTTTTCAAACAATAACCAAGTATTATTATTTTCAAATGAATCTCCTTGGATGTAAAACTTTCCATCCTCTTCCTTAATTTTAAAATTAGGTCTTGTAGAATCAGATTCAAAAAGATCTAATTGATTATTTTGTTCTATTACTTTATATTCTGATTCTCCAGGATAGTTATCACTTTTAAGAATAATTTTATCTCCGTTTATAATAAAATAATAAGTCCAAAGAGAATACGTTCCATCACTAAATTTTTCGCTAAATTCACGTTGGTAAACTCCTTGCCATTTTAATAATATTTTCGTTGATTCTTTTGACTCCTTAGTAGTTAGACTATTTGATTTTGCGACAATTTTACCTATAAAATCTTCTCTCCATCTATTTTCCTTTACTTCATCATTTTTATTTTCTAAAGAAAAACTATTTACTATACTCCAT
Source organism: uncultured Flavobacterium sp. (assembly GCF_946479975.1). The sequence goes on along the minus strand of NZ_CAMLIX010000100.1, from coordinate 1,202 downwards.
TTATTTAATTTATCATTTAGAAAATAAACATCAATCCTTCTAGGAATTTTCGCAGAATATGGACTATCCATATTAGGCGTCTTTTCTAGATACTTTTTATCTGTGTAAAACACCCAAATATTAAAATCTTTACTTAAATCTTTAAAACTTCTCTTGGATAAATCTTTAGATATTTTATCATCGATTTCATATTCCTTTCCAGAATATTTATTCCTAGTCATTAAACTCCACTTTTCTGCACCTATTTTTGGAATAAGAATAAAAAGAGCCTCGCCATTTCTATAATCAAAATCGAAATTTCTATATACACCAACGTTTCCTTCTCCTGTAATCCCCTCTAAATCATCAACAGGATAATTTAAAAAATCAATATTATTTAGAACCTTTTCTTTTTTTTTATTTGATTTAGAAACTTTATTTTTCTGTCTTTGACAACTTGTAATTTGTATGCTACATAAAATTAGTATATATAATATAATAGTTTTTTTCATAATAATAAATTATAGTTCTTTAGTAAAGTTTTTAGGACGATAAAATCCAGCCCAAGCAGTATGTCCATACATAGCACCTCCCAATCTATCATAAATTGCTGTTCTTGTGCATCCTTTTCCAGAATAACCTCCATTTTTGACTTGTTGGCTTTCACTGACAGCTCCAGAACTTCCAATAGCCTCTAAAATTGTAACTGTATCTTTGATTTCGTCATATTCATAAACAATACCAGTATGTCCATTCCATGATTCTTTCCCTTGATAACCCCACGCAAAAATATCTCCCCTTTTTGGTACAAAATTTTTTTCTTTACTACCTTTTACTAAGTCTATATTTTCGCTACCAATCACTTTCCTAAAAGCGCTTTCGCTCATCATATTTGCTGTTGTCATATATATAGGTTTTGTCGTTAAACCTAATTCAAATAAATATCTGCTTACAAATTCTGAACAATCCATTTTTTCTCTCCCTTCTACAGTATCATCTGTTCTAAGATGATTTTTTTCTTGTTTATAAATATGATGTTCATCTGCAATTTGTCTCATTTTCTCTAATACTCCATCTTCTGATTTTTTTTCACTTTCGATTTTATCTTTACAATCGAATAATCTAGCTTTAAAATTAAATCCTGAAACCTCCTTGACTTTTAATCTTGGTTTAAGTTCGCCTCTTGTAATTTTATTGTCTTTATTTCCTTGTCCTATGGTGTT
>NZ_CAMLIX010000099.1 GCF_946479975.1 uncultured Flavobacterium sp. | reverse complement strand
AGCAAAAGCGGCCGAAAATACACCGCCAATCAAAAAAATGATTGAAATGGAAGTTCCTGTTGGCGCCGGTTCAGATGCTACACGAGTGAGCAGTTACAATCCGTGGGTTTCTATGTATTGGATGACAGCTGGAAAAACAGTCGGCGGTTTGCAATTGTACAACGAAAGCAGATTAAACAGACAAACGGCTTTAGAGTTATACACCAGAGGAAGCGCGTGGTTTTCGCAAGAACAAACTAAAAAAGGAGATATTAAAGTGGGAATGTTTGCTGATTTAGTAGTTCTGGATCGTGACTATTTTACAATTGACGACGAAGACATTAAAAAAATCGAAGCTGATTTGACGATCGTAGATGGAAAAATTGTGTATGCAAATGGAGATTTCTCTTCCTTTTCGCCGCCACATATTCCGATTTTGCCAGACTGGTCGCCAACCAATATTTACAACGGTTATCCGGTAAGAAGCGGTTTGCAGAGTGCTATTGAAAAAAATGCAAAAGCAGATGCTAAACCACAACTGACTTCACAAATTCATAGTTGCAGCGGAAGCTGTGATGTTCATGCACACAGTCACGATATTGCCAGAATGAGCAATGTGCCGGTAAATAATTATAACGCATTCTGGGGCGCTTTGGGCTGTTCTTGTTTTGCCTTTTAAATTTTAATAAAATGAATGAAATTATAAAACAAATCCTTTATTCTGATTTAGGAACTTCTTTAAACAACGGAGCACTTTTAGTATTTAGAATTTTACTTGCCGTTGAGTTGTTCCGAGTTCACGGAATGAAGAAATTCAGAGTTGAAAACGGACAAAAAGAACACGTTCCAAATCCGCTGCATCTGCCGGAAAAACTAAACGGATTAGTGGCTACCTTTTCAGATACCGTTGTTCCTTTTTTAATTATTTTGGGATTGGGAACACGTCTTGCCGTTTTGCCAACAATTGGCGTAACAGCAATTGGCTATTTTGTCGTTCACAAAAACGATTCGCTAGAAGTACGCGATGTGCCTTATATGTACACTTTATCACTATTATTACTTCTGGCACTTGGTGCAGGAACGTATTCAATAGATAATTATTTATTAGCATTATTAAACAATTAATTTTAGCATAATCAACTTTGTCAAAGTTCAAAACTTTGACAAAATCTCACACAGCACTATGTGTTAGAAACTAGTTTCTTTCAATATACTTTAAAAAGTCAAAGAAAAACCTATGTCTCTATGTGTTTAATTTATTCATAACTAACAAAAAAAATACTCATAAAACCTAATTTAAAATGAAAGCAAACATCGGAATTAAACAAGAAAGCATCACAAAGGTAGTGGATGTATTAACTAAAGTTCTTGCAGACGAATTTGTATTGTATACCAAAACAAGAAAAGCACACTGGAACGTTGAAGGGCCAGATTTTTACAACAAACATATTTTTTTCGAACAACAATATGAAGCACTTGATGAAGTTGTAGATGCTGTTGCAGAAAGAATCAGAACTTTAGGTCACTACGCGCCTGGAACTCTTAAGGAATATCTGGCACTTACACATCTTACCGAAGAATCAAGAGAAAAAAATGACAGCACTGGATATATTAAAGAATTGCTTGCAGATCACGAAAGTATTTTGATTCACCTGCGTGAAAATATCAATAATTTTGCTGCAGAACTTAAAGATGCTGGAACCAGCGATTACATTACTGGATTATTAGAAACTCACGAAAAAATGGCATGGATGCTTCGTGCTCACCTGAAATAAAAACTTATGGAAATTAAATCAAATATTTGGTACGTAACCCTGCTTCTTACTATTGTAGCAGGGTATTGCGATACCGTAACTTTTGTTGCCGCCGATTCGATATTTTCTGCACACGTTACGGGTAACTTTATTGTCTTTGCCTATCAAATTGTCAAAGGTTCAGATGCACATGCGTGGATAAAACTGCTTACATTTCCAGTCTTTATTATTGCTGTAATTACCGGAGGGAGAATCGCCTTAAAATCCACAAATCGTTACACCATTTTATTCTGGGAAGGATTAATATTGCTTTTGAGCGGCATTGCTTCTTACATTTTTGGCTATTTAGGAAATTTCTCCGAATGGACCGTATACGCTGTTGCAATGGCAGCTGTATTTGCAATGGGACTTCAAAATGCTTTTGGAAAATTGTATGCTAAAGAAACTCACGGACCAACAACAATGATGACAGGAAACGTGACCCAAGCTTCTCTAGATTTAGGTAACTTGCTAAAAAACGGACTTAAAGATGCTGATGTTGTTTTAAGTTTTAAGAAACAAATCGTTACCATTATGGGGTTTCTTACAGGATGTTTTTTAGGAGCAGTTGCAGGAAAGTTTTTTGGTCTGGGAACTTTAATTATACCTGGAGTTGCTATCATAATATGTTATCTCTACCATCGTGAAAGCTAGACTGACACCTTATTGATTTGCAGATTTCTGAGAATACATTATCTTTAAAAAATGAAAATTATTTCCGGTTTTTCTGCTAATGGAGTTGGTGTTCCAGATAATTTTGAAGACAAAAAGAAAAACGCACTCGGAATGAATTTAAATTGGATTAACAGATCAAAATGATGGAGCTATTAGTATAAATAATGATAACGGATTGAGTATTAAAATTACATTTGCCAGAGATACATATTTTGAAGTACCAACTGAAAATGCTGCATTTATATAACTTATTTTATGACGGAGAAAATTCTAATTGTTGAAGATGAATTTATAGTGGCAAATGATCTAAAAATCATGCTTCTAAAAGCTGGCTATCAAGTCACAGCAATTGCATCTTCTGTAGTGCAGGCTAGAAAATCAATCGAGTCAAAAAGACCAGATTGGGTATTGCTTGATATTATGCTAAAAGGTGATCTAACAGGAATTGATCTGGCTTGGGAATTACGGGAACAGCAACTGCCTTTTTTATACATTTCTGCAAACACCAACCAAACTACACTTGAAGCTGTCAAAGCCACACATCCGTACGGTTTTATGGTAAAACCATTTAGAGAAAAAGACCTTATTGTAATGCTGGACATTGCCAAATATAGATTTGATCAGGAAAAAAAAGAAATTGTACCTCAACTTAAAATCAATAGAGAAAGTACGGAAATTGATAAAATTATCGGGGAAAGCTCTCTTATAAAAGATGTAATTGAAAAAATAAAAATTGTAGCTCCAGCCGAAACTTCGGTACTGATTCTTGGAGAAAGCGGCACAGGAAAAGAAAGAGTTGCACATGCAATACACGATCTTTCAACTCATAAATCAAACCCGATTGTAGTTGTCAATTGTGCTGCTTTACCGCATTCACTTATAGAAGCAGAACTTTTTGGACATGAAAAAGGTGCTTTTACAGGGGCAAACAATTTACGAATCGGAAAATTTGAACAGGCCAATAACGGAACCATTTTTCTGGATGAAATTGGTGAATTACCTCTTGAATCACAAGTAAAATTATTACGTGTTTTACAGGAAAAAGAAATTGAAAGACTCGGAGGAAATAAAACCATTAAAATAAATGTTCGTATCGTTGCTGCAACCAACAAATCGCTCGAAAAAGAAGTTGCAGAAGGACGTTTTAGACTTGATTTATATTACAGATTAAACGTGTTTCCTATACAACTGCCAACTTTAAAAGAGCGCAAAGAAGATATTGAAATTTTAGCAAATTACTTTTTGAAAAAATATACTGCAAACACCCGAAAAAATATCAGCAGTATCCATCCGTCAGCTTTAGAACAATTACTGCAATACAATTGGCCGGGAAACATTAGAGAATTGGAACATTTGATAGAACGAAATGTATTACTTGCCAAAACAAATGAAATCGAAAAATTTGATATTAATTCAGGTATTTCGAATCGTATTCAGGAGAATTCCGGAAAAATAAAGTCCATGCAAGAAATGGAAAAAGAACATATTATGAATGCCTTGAAAATTTGCGAAGGAAAAGTTTCTGGTCCTAACGGTGCAGCAGCACTTTTAGAAATGCAACCACAGACTTTATATTCAAAAATGAAAAAACTAGGTATAAAACAAGGATATAACTAAAATTTTAAATGGAAAAAGAAACCGTAAGAATAGAAAATTTCAGCGATGCCGTTTTTGCAATTGCCATTACACTTTTGATTCTGGATCTTCATGTTCCAGATCCTGCAGTAGTAAAAAATGGCAGTGCTCTTTTGGTGTATCTTAAAAGCGAGTGGACATCTTATCTTGCTTTTACGCTTTCTTTTTTCAGCATTTTTATTATGTGGGTCAATCATCATAAAATTTTCAAACAAATTTACAGCCGCAATAATGCTATTATGTTTGTTAACGGATTGATTCTCTTTCTGGTTTCTGCTGTGTCTTATCCAACCGCATTATTAGCCCGTTTTTTTGATGGAGCAGCTGCTCCTATTGCAGCAGCAATTTATACTGGAATTTTTGTTTTAATCAATATTTCGTACAATCTTTTATGGTTTATAGCGAGTAATAACAAATCGCTTTTGAGACCTGGAATTACAAATGCAGCAATAAAAAAAATTAGAAATAATTATTTATACGGACTTCCAACGTATATCATTGCGTTTGCAATTTCCTTTCAGTTTCCAGCGATAGCTTTGGCAATTAACATGCTTTTATTGATTTTCTGGGCACTTTCATCAGGAAAAATAAATGTAGTTCAAGAATAGAATTAATTTAAAAATGCTCTTTTTTAATTCCTAATTTTTTCATTTTAGAAATCAGCGTTGTTACCGGCAAGTCCAAGAAAATGGCGGCGCCCTGCGGACCAGAAATTCTTCCGTTGCATTTTTTGACTACTTTTAAAATATGTTCCTTTTCGATTTCACGCAATGTTTTAGGATAATACACAGATGTATTTGTGGTGGAATCTGTTATAAAAACCGGAGAAAAAACCATCTCATTTATAAGCTCTTCTTTAGCAAACAAAATACTTCTTTCTACCATATTTTCTAATTCCCTCACATTTCCCGGCCATGCATTTGCAGTCATACTTTTAAGGACTTTTTTAGAAAAACCTTTAATTTTCTTTCCGATTTTGAAAGCATGTTTTTCCAAGAAAAAGTTCCCCAAAGCCGTGATATCTTCTGACCGATCGCGTAAAGCCGGCAAAGTAATCGGATATACATTTAGTCTATAATACAAATCACTTCTAAAACGATCTTCGGCAACTTCTTTTTCGAGCAGTCGGTTTGTGGCGGCTATAACTCTTACATTAACTTTTATAGTATTTTTTCCACCAATTCTTTCAATTTCTTTTTCCTGTAACACACGAAGCAGTTTTCCCTGAACTGCTAAAGGCAGTTCTCCTATTTCATCTAAAAAAATGGTGCTATTGTGAGCTTGTTCAAATTTCCCTATACGCACTTCTGTCGCTCCGGTAAAAGCGCCTTTTTCATGTCCGAATAATTCACTTTCTATAAGATTTACAGGAATTGAGGCGCAATTTACTTTAATCATACTTTTATTTGAAACCGATGACAAATTATGAATCGCGCGTGCCACCAGCTCTTTTCCTGTTCCTGTTTCGCCAGATATCAAAACGGTAGATCCCGATGGCGCAACTTGCTTGATTAATTCATATACATTTTTCATGGCATCACTGTTACCCACGATTCCGTGAAAATTATCACTTTTTGAAACTTCGGTTTGTGTTTCTAGCGCACTTAAATTTTTTCTCCATTTTTTAAGCTCGGTAATCTTATTTTCGTATTCATCAATTATCCGGATATTTCTAACTGTGATAGCAAGCTGCATCGCGATGCCACGAATAATTCTGCTGGATTCTCTGCTAAAAGTCTTTGAATTTTTAAAGAAAAGAAAAAGCACATTGCTATTTCCTTTTATATGAGGAAGACAAATCCCAATTCCGGTTTTAAAACCTTTATTCATTGCCTCGTTTATGTAATCGGGAAGTACTGCTTTTTTATTTATTACTTTTTTTAAATTAAAAATGACAGTATCTGCAGAATCGAGGCAGACATTAAAAAAACCATCATTCAAAGTATAGTTTTTCACTTCTGACAGTTGTTCAGAAAATTGATAAAAAATTTGATATCCTGATTCCTCTTCATTTGAAGAAGCCAAAATAAAATCATCAAAACTAAAATATTCTTTAAGCAGACTTTTAACAACAGTATGAAATTCAATCTTGGATAAAGCCTGAGTTAGTGCGCTGCAAATTGGCAGAATAAGCATTTGCTCCCTTTCTCTTTCTTGCAATCTATCTTTAATAATCTCAGTCTGATCTATCTGCTTTTCCATAAATAATAATTCATGTAGTACTTTACTTTTTTAATACCGTAAATTTAAGAAATAGGTCTAATTAAATCTATTTCTTTACCTAAATACAAAACTTATAAATCTTAAAATTGCGACATGATCTTGTAAATAATAATCTTTTTTGAAAACGTAAAAATTTGCTTTCAAAAAGTTAACACAAAGCAATATTATTTATTAGCAATGTATCATTTTTCATTTCTTAATCTGGATTAATCGCTAAGCAGTTATAACAGAAGTAAATTTGTAGAAGAAAATTAAAAGTTTAAAATATCTCAGAGAAGTAATTTCAACTTTTACTCTCCCATTTTTAGGATTAAGATGTATTAATTTCTTAAAAAATGGTTTTATAAACTTTACAAACTATTAGCTTTACACTGAAAACAAATTTACACCATGCACAAAGCAATTTCTTTAAGTCTATTGTTCTTTTTTGTCCTAAAATCTTTTGGTCAGAAACCAAATGCCGATACTAAATTGCAGCTTCAAAAAACCCGACTGATGATTCAGGATATGGGAATTTATATTCACAGTGTAAATCAAGGACTTATTGATATAGACAGTGCAATGACTTTGGTTTGTAAAGTCAATAAAATACCTTATACGTTAGTTAATGACGAAGGTTATAATGACGGATCATACTTTCCTGGAAATGATTTGATTACCAAAGGTAATATTCATGGTGCCGAAAAATTAGTTTTCCATTTAGAATTGGTAAATCAAATAAAACTCACCTTACAATTGGCCAGTTTTTACCTCTTTAAACCGGGTACAAAAAAAGCAGATCTTAATAATGCTTTTTTCTATATAACAAAAGCTGAAAAACTTGCTAAAAAAACAAAAATTCAAAAGTGGTATTTTCAAACTAAATATCTTTTGGCAAAATATTATTATCAGGCTGGAAATAAAGCATTAAGCAAAACTATTTTCGCGCAGTTAACAGCTAAAGGCAGAAAAACAAATGATACTAAAATCATAGCTGAAGCAATTGATAATCAGGGAACTTTTATGCCTAATGATAATCCTGAAAAGGCAGTTATTTTAACCGAGGCAATGAATCTCTATAAAAAGTTAGGCTTTAAAGAAAAAGAAATTGAAACCTTAATGAAAATAATTACAGTTCATTTTTGGACTGGAAACATGAATCTTGCCAAACAAGAATGCTTACGAAGTCTTGCACTTCAAAAGAAAATCGGATTTAAATACACGCATTACACCGAAACGACTATTGCGTATCTCGAAATGATAAACGACAATGCAAAAAATGCCCTTTATTATGCTTTACAAAGTATAAATTCGATGGAAATAACCAAAGATTATGCGTTTGCTGATAGTTTTTATATGCGTTTGGGTAATATTTATTATCGAATGGGCCACTATGAGCAGGCTCTTAAATTTTATGAAAAAGGCATTAGTTATAATCCGAGAGAACTTAGTGGAGGCACATGGTACAAAAGCTTTTTCAGCGCATTAGATGCTATGACTCAAAGACGAAAATATTCTGAAGCATTACGTTATCTTGAGACTACGTGCAAAAAATATCCTCCGCGAAATGATTTAGACAATATGATTCTGTATCAAATTAAAGCCTCTTGTTTGGAGAATTTAGGCCGAATGAAAGAAGCAGAAGCATCGTACGAAAAAATGTTTTTTTACGGAGAAAAATTAAACACTACAGAAACAATCAAAGATGTTGCAGCGCATTATTCTTATATGGCGTTATTTTACACTAAAATCAATAAAACTGCCAAAGCAAAAGCGATTACAGATAAAGTAATTGCTATAACAAAAGATAACAATCATGGTTTTAACCCCGTAACCCTAGAGCTTTCGTTATTTAAAATTGATTCGATATCTGGAAACTATTATTCTGCCATTAAACATTATGAGAATTATAAAAAAATTCAAGATTCCATGTATAGTACTTCAAAAAACAAGGAATTTGAAACCTTAAAATTTAAATACGAAACGGTAAATAAGGAGCATAATATTAAAACCTTAAAAGAACAAGCCAAACAGCAGGAAAGCAAATTAAGGACTTCAACACTTTTAAACACCATTTCAATTAGCTCATTGGCTTTGCTTCTTATTATTGTTATATTGTTGTATAACAGGGCAAAAATTAAGCAGCGAAACACGATTCGGTTAGAGCTTAAAGAAAAAGAAATAAATCTTAAAAATGTAAAACTCCAGAATTTAGTTGAGGAAAAAGAATGGCTTTTAAAAGAAATTCATCATCGTGTAAAAAACAATTTACAAACGATATTAAGTCTACTAAATTCTCAATCAGCATATTTAAGTGATGATTTAGCGATTTCAACCATCAAAAACAGCCAAAATAGAATACATGCAATGTCGCTTATTCATCAGAAATTATACTTAGGAGAAAAACTTTCTACTATAAACATGCCTGATTATTGCGACGAACTAATTGACTATTTGAAAGATTCTTTTAATGTCGCGCAGTTAATCCGTTTTGAAAAGGAGATCGTCCCAGTTGAATTGGATATTTCACAGGCAATTCCGCTGGGATTAATAATTAATGAAGTGGTAACCAATTCGATTAAATATGCCTTTTCTGATAAAAACAATTGTGTCATCAAAATTTCATTGTTAGAAATTATGAAAGACTGTTTTGTATTAACTATTTCCGATAATGGAATTGGAATTGCAAACGTTTCAGACCTAAAAAACAGTAATTCATTCGGAATGACACTTATACAAGGTTTAAGCGATACTCTTGACGGAGATTTGTCTATAGAAAATGAAAATGGCTTAATTATAAAATTGGCTTTTAAAAGAGAATTCAAATAATAAGACTAAAGTATTCAATAATAGAGAAGCCACTTCTTCTATGAAGCGGCCTAGTGTTGGAAATTGTCCCAAATATCGTGACCACAAGAAGGACATTTTTTAGAAGTATTCTTTATTATAACCGCACCGCACCAAGCGCATACATCGTACTCCTCGTCGGCTTTATTTACATCGGCATCACTATTTTTTATAAGAATTTCAGAAGACTCTGTGCCTGATAAAAGACGATGACAATCTGTGGTTTGAATTAGTTCTTTTTTCATTGCAATCATTTTTAGATACAAAAGCTAAAATTGCGCTGTATACAAAGGTGCTTTTTACATATTTAGAGTTTGTTATTACAGAATTTACATCGATTTTATTTTTTTTTGGAGCGTGTAAAAACTATAAGTAGAGTCGAAAATTTTATAAGCAGTGAATCATGTTGTATTTGATATTTGTTTAGAAGAGAAGTTAATTCTCAGCAAAAGAGTAGTATAATGAACTTTAATTTTTCGAACAATTAAACAATTAGAAAATACAATTATGGGAAAACTATCAAATTACTTTGGACAAAACATCGATCAAAAACGTATTGTAATTACTGGAGGAACTACGGGTATAGGCCGAGCGACAGCTGAATTACTGGCTTCATTAGGTGGTCATGTCTTTATTTTTGGAAGAGATATAGATGACTTTGATCATGCCTACGAATCTATCAAAGCTACAGCCAAAGGAAATGTATTTGGTATTACTGCAGATATTGCCTACGCAGACGATGTCGAGATGATCTGGAAAGAAATAGATAAAACTTTGGGCGGCGTAGATATATTGATTAATAACGCAGCAGTTCCCGCAGACGGCATAATGGAAGAAGATAGAGAAAACATCAAATACATTGTAGACACTAATATTGTGGGTTATATGTCTTTTGCAAAAGAGGCAGCGTCAAGAATGAAAGAAGAAAAATCTGGTCATATCATTAATATAGGATCAATGAGTGCAGAGACACGAGAAGAAACTGGAACTGTTTACGTTGCTACTAAATCGGCAATACGCGGATTTACAGCTGCACTGCGAAAAGAAATTAATGAGTACGGAATAAAAGTTTCACTTATAGAACCAGGAGCCGTGACCAGCGATATGCAGCCAGCACCGAAACAAGAACAAAGAGAAAAGGTAGAAAAATTAGAAATGCTTGAAGCAGAAGATATAGCCGCTAGTATTGTATTCTGTCTTTCGCAGCCCAAACGCTGCGACATTGTAAGCATGCAGGTAAGACCACATCTGCAGATTATTTAGAAATCTCCAATTCTAAAATGGTTTACTATCAAAGGGTAAACTAGTACGAATGAAGCGATAAGAGATCAGATATTTTAAATGTCTGATCTCTTTTTAGGTTTTTATAGTTTGTAAGAAGCTACTGTAAATTATATAACGGCAGATGTTTTATGTGTAAAAAACAGCTTACCTGAGCAGATACATTTACTTCAGATTAAAAGAAACTAATCCCTCATTATTACCCCCTATTAAAAATCGAATTATGATAAACAATTTAAAAAACACCAAGATAAGTTCAGGAAAAATTTTTGATAAATATGAAGAAAATGCACAGTATTATGATATGATTGTATTTTGTCATTTAAGATGGCAGTTTGTGTACCAGCGCCCGCAGCATATCATCAGCCGAATGGCTAAAAATATGAAAGTACTGCTTATTGAAGAGCCTTGGCATAAACCAGAAAATGACAATAAAGGAAACCTGATGTTGATTAGCGAAAATCTTCACGTTTTGCAGCCCAATGTTTCCAGCATAGATGAAATTGCATCAATTCTAAACCTTTACGTAAAAAATAAAAATATACCTGTTGGATGGTTTTATTCGGCTTCGTTCTGCCCATTATTAGAATCGCTTGAATTTGACACCATAGTGTATGACTGTATGGATGAATTGTCTTTGTTTAAGGGAGCTCCTGCACATTTAATCGATCAGGAGAAATATTTAATGGCAAATGCCGACATTATTTTCACAGGCGGAAAATCGTTGTATGAATCTAAAAAACAATTTCATGAAAATGTACATTGTTTTCCGAGTTCTGTTGATGAAGATCATTTTGCAAAATCGTGCAGCAACATTTCTATTCCTGCTGACATTGGCGATATTCAAGGACCAATTGTAGGTTATTATGGTGTAATTGACGAACGCATTGATCTGGAGTTATTAAGCCAAACGGCAAAACAACTTCCAAATGTTTCTTTTGTGATGATTGGACCGCTTGCAAAAATTGAAGAAGCTGATCTTCCAATGGCAGACAATATTCATTATTTAGGAATGAAATGCTACAATGAACTTCCTTGTTATTTAAAAGCTTTTGATATTGCGATGATGCCTTTTGCATTAAATGATGCCACAAAATACATCAGCCCAACTAAAACTTTGGAATATATGGCAGCACAAAAACCTATTATTTCAACCAAAATTCAAGACGTAGTTCGCGATTACAGCAACTGCGTGAGTTTAATAGAAACGGGTGATGAATTTTCAACCGCTATTACGTCGATACTTAATCAAGCAGATCAAAATGAAACCAATTTTGAGTATCAGCAAATTTTACAAAACACCTCTTGGGACACTACTGTCGAAAAGATGAAATCTATCCTTAAATTTTTTGCCAAATGAAACAAGTAGACATTTTAATTATTGGCGCGGGAATTTCGGGAGCTGTTTTGGCAGAACGTTATGCGTCAATTGGAAAGAAGGTTTTAATTATCGAAAAACGAAATCACATTGCAGGAAACTGTTACGATTATGTTGATGAGAACGGCATTTTAGTATCCAAATACGGAGCACATTTATTTCATACAAACGAAGAATCTGTTTGGAGATATGTGAATAAATTTTCAGATTGGTATTCTTGGGAACACAAAGTTGTGGCAAGAGTTGACGATAAAACGGTTCCGATTCCGGTAAATATAACCACGGTTAACGAATTATTCGACCTCAGCATCAACTCTGAGGAAGAAATGACTAACTGGCTTGAAGAACATCGAATGCCTTTTACAAATCCAGAAAATGGCGAAGAGGCAGTTTTAAACCGAGTGGGTCCTGTTTTGTACGAGAAAATGTTTAAGTATTATACCAAGAAACAATGGGATAAATATCCTATTGAACTCGATGCTTCGGTTTTGGAACGAATTCCGGTGAGAACGAATTTTGATGACCGTTATTTTTCTGATAGATGCCAGGCATTGCCAAGCGGAGGTTACACGCAGTTATTCGAAAATATCTTAGATCATCCGAATATTGAAGTGCTTCTCGAAACCGATTATTTTGATGTAAAAGAGCAATATAAAAACTATGAAAAATTGTTTTATACGGGTCCAATTGACCGATTTTTCGAGTTTAAACACAGCCTTATTGAAAAACTAGAATACCGTTCGATCAATTTTGTAAGTGAAACTATTGATACCGATTTCTTTCAAGAAAATTCCGTTGTAAATTATCCTGGAATGGAGGTAGATTATACCAGAATTATTGAATATAAACATTTTGGAAACCAGATTACACCAAAAACAACTATTGTAAAGGAATTTACAGTTGACGAAGGTGAACCGTATTATCCGGTTCCAAACCCAAGAAATCAGGAAATATATGCCAAATATAAAGCCGAAGCAGAAAAGTTACTCGATGTATACTTTGTAGGGCGACTTGCCAATTATAAATACTTCAATATGGATCAGGCGTTTAAAAATGCATTGGACTTGTTTGAAGAACTGGAAAAGAAAGAGGATTCACTTAAAACAGCTGTTTAATGGAACTTTTTAATAGCTTTTTAATTGGAGGTTATGAATGTGCCGATCACATTAACCGATCTGGCGAAAGAATAAATCTTTTAAAAGAAACCCAGCACAATATTCGGTTTCATGAAGATTATACAGCGCTGGCAAAAATTGGGATTAAAACAGTAAGGGAAGGAATCTGCTGGAGTGATGTAGAAAAATCAGTCGGTACATATGATTTTTCAGGGGTTTTAAACCGAATAAAATCTGCCGAAAAACTGGGTATTCAGATCATTTGGGATTTAATACATTTCGGTTATCCGGATGGCATCTTCCCTACTCATCCTTTGTTTTGTCAGCGTTTTGAACAATTGTGCGAAGCCTTTGCTCTTTTTTATAAAGCTAATGCAAAAGATACTTTGTTTGTTGTTCCTATAAATGAAATCAGTTTTTTGTCCTGGCATTCTGGTGATGTTCGCGGTACGGTTCCGTTTGCCGTTAATTCAGGATGGGACATTAAATATCATTTATGCAAAGCAGCGATTATCGGAATCAAAATGCTGAAAATGATCGATCCTGACTGCAAGATTATTTTAGTCGAACCTTTAGTAAAAATACATCCAATTGATGCCGAGCAGGACGTTTGGCAATTAAATGAATATCAGTTTCAGGCTATGGATATTATTGCCGGCAGAATCTGTCCTGAATTGGGAGGTTCTGAAGATTTTCTAGAAATTCTGGGTTTTAATTATTACTGGAACTGTCAGTGGAAAGGTGCTGGCGAAACGCTGGACTGGCCTGATACTGAAAATAAGAGAACGCCTTTTTCTAATTTACTTGAAGATGCTTACAAGCGTTATAATAAACCTGTAATAATATCTGAAACAGGACATTTTGGAATTGGACGTGTTGAATGGTTGGAAGAAATTACAGCCGAATGCATAAAGGCAAAAAAGAACGGCACAGACCTAAGAGGAATCTGCATTTATCCCGTAACCGACAGACCAGATTGGGATAATCTAACTAAATATTGCGACTGCGGTATATGGGATTTAGATGAAAATAAAAACAGGATACCACATCAGGAATATATAGATGCGGTACTTAAAGCCGAAACGCTGTTCAAGAAAGAGAATTCAATTCTAAATCGGGTAATTAATCTTTTTAGATAATTGTTTAATGAAAAATTATAGCAGATGGAACTGAAAAAAACAATCATAGGAATCACGTTTAGTGCTTTCGATCTGCTTCATGCGGGTCATGTTAAAATGCTCGAAGAAGCAAAATTATACTGCGATTATCTAATTGTAGGATTGCAAACCGATCCCACAATCGACAGACCAGAAAAAAACAAACCTACTCAATCTGTAGTCGAGCGTTACATTCAGCTTAAAGCATGTAAATATGTTGACGAAATTATTCCATACGCTACAGAACAGGATTTACAGGATATCCTGCAGACATTTCCTATTGACGTTAGAATTTTGGGAGATGAATATAAGGACAAAGATTTTACAGGCCGTACCTATTGCGAAAGCATGAAAATTAGATTGATATACAACAAACGCAACCACCGTTTCTCTAGCAGCGGTCTGAGAAAAGAAGTTTATGAGCGTGAATGTTTAAAAAAAGTGTAAAAATGATACATCCAGATACCGAAGTACGATTTATAAGCAGTGAAAAAGGATACGGCGTAGTGGCTACGAAACTTATTCCGAGAGGCACCATTACCTGGGTTCAGGATGATCTTGACCGCGTGTATACATGGGAAGAGGCAAATAGTCTGAATCCGTTTGTAAAAAAACATTTGGACACCTACTCTTTTACCAACAAAAATGGCGAAATGGTTTTGTGCTGGGACAACGGAAAATTTGTGAATCATAGTTTTAAGCCCAGCTGTTTCAGTACGCCTTATGACTTTGAAATTGCCATTCGTGATATTTATCCAGGCGAAGAACTAACGGATGATTATGGTTATTTGAATGTAGAAAAACCTTTTGAAGTGATAGACGAAGGCACAGAACGCAAAACAGTTTATCCAGATGATATTCTTCAGTTTCATATGGAATGGGATGCGCTGATAAAAGAAAATGCACCTAAGGTTTTTGAAGTACATCAGTCTTTAATTGAATTGATTCCAGAAAAAACTTGGTATGAATTTGTCAACGCCATAAATAATCCTGAACAATTCAAATCGATTTTAGAATGTCATTATCAGCGTAATGAAACCTTAAAAGAAAAAAGTGCTTAGTGTTTAATTTTAATAAAAATCAAAATTATGCCATCATCGATTGTAAACAAATGCAGTGAAGCAATTAAGTCAAAAAAAATGAATATCGCCTTTGCAGAAAGTGTAACAGCTGGACGCATGGCAGCGGAGTTTTCTATGACACAATATTCGGGGAAAATTCTACGAGGCGGCATTGTTTGTTATGAAATCTTTGTTAAAGAACAGGTATTGAATGTGCCTCACTCCACAATAGAAAAATATACTCCAGAATCGGCAGAAGTTACACAAATACTTGCCGTACAAGCTTCAAAAATATTCAACTCCAAAATTACAGTTGCCATAACAGGTCTCGCGGCACCTGGAGGAAGTGAAACAGAAGAAAAGCCTGTTGGAACTATTTTTTTTCATATTATAACTCCTTCTGATACCGTAAAACATAGAGAAGTGTTTAAGGGTTCACCAGAAGAAATTATACTTCAAGCCATTGACAAGACATCAGAACTGATACTACACGCTCTCAATCATTAATAAAAGCCTTTAAAAAGAGCCTTCAAAGTCATTTGATTTTGAAGGTTTTTTTATGCGAATTCCGAAAAAGTAAAATTCTTCCAATTATTAGATCATTCATAAATTAAAAAATCTTGTAAGTACGTCTTCTAATTGGTTTTATTATATAACGTTAGACTTCAATTATATAAATATTTTATCTATAAGCTGACTAATTTTAGATAGTTAAATAAACAAAAAACTACAAATCATTTATATTATGGAACACTTAATTAATCAGGACAACCTAGAAGAAATAAGATCATTTATTGAAACCAAAATTGCTGATGTACCAGGCAGCTACATCTTAGTAGGCGCTGTAGGTTCTATCCTGCTTTCTTCTTATCTAACCAATAACGGATATGAGCAAGCTGGATCAATGATTGGTAAACTTGCTGTACCTATTGCAGGTATTGGATTGGCAAAATACAAAGATGTATTGGCTGCAGCTGCAGAAAAAATAACAGAGAAAGTAGAAGAAATGTTGCCGGAACAGCAAACTGGAACAACTGCAAACTAAGAAATTAGAAGTATAAAAAAAGTTCTGCCATAAGGCAGAACTTTTTTTATAATAACTAGAAGCAAATCACAATTACATTTGATGCATTAAGAAGCCAGCAGTGCAATTTTTAACGCTTCTACTCCATCTTCAATAGTTATTTTAAGAGAATGATTTTTATCTTCAATTTTAGAAATAATATCCAAAATAATATCTTGAACACATTTTCCGTAAACTTCTCCTTTAGAATTTGGAATTTCAAAAGTGCCTTTTATCAGATGATCTGCAGGATAAGAGAGTCCACCAGCTTTAACAAAACCTGAATCAGAAGATTTGTCTTCTCCGCCAGCTCCCCAGCCTTCCGGTCTTGAGTCATCTTTTCCACAGCCTATGGCATCTGCTGCAATTTCATTCCATCCCAGTAGATTTCCTAAAGCTTCCCTGCTCTTTTCATTCACAAGAGCTTTTACCGTTCCTTTCATCGGCATCCAGCCATCTATTTCAAATCTTGCTAAATCATATGCCAAATGAAGTGTGGTTTGTTCAAAAAGACCAGGTCCAGAAAACGCATGGTAATATTCGGCGATAAGCCCTTCATTATAACGAACCATAGCAGACATTCGGTCGCGCTGCTTTTCATTTCGCTTATCAGAGCTGCCATATACATCAGTATATTTTTGTCCGCTTAATGCACTTACAATATCAAAAAAATGCACGCCATGTTCGACCATGATACCTCCAGAAACTTCTTCGTTCCAAAACCAGTGTTCAGGCGGAAGAGATTCATCTTGGGCATAATTATGAACCGCTGCATGACGCAATTTTCCCAGCGCTCCTGTTTTTCCCAAATGGATAATTTCATTTATAATAGGATTATAACGAATCATGTGGTCAACAGTAATCACTCTTCCCGTTTCTGCCTGTATCTGAAGAATTCTTTCAGCATCTTCAAGTGTCAGCGCTGCAGGTTTTTCGAGCAGTACATGTTTACCTGCCTGCATTGCTGTGCAAGCCATTTGAGCATGTAGCGCAGGAGGAGTTACAA
>NZ_CAMLIX010000098.1 GCF_946479975.1 uncultured Flavobacterium sp. | reverse complement strand
CAAAGTTTTATTGACATAGCTTTGCGTTTGGTTAACTCAATCAAAAGAAGAAAAACTTGGCGACCTTCGTATAAATTTTTAACCGCAAAGAACACAAAGATTTACGCAAAGTTCGCAAAGCGTCATTGACATAGCTTTGCGTTCTTTGCGTTTGCTCAACTCAATCAAAAGCAAAAAAACTTAGCGTACTTTGCGTTAAAATTCGCTGGCTATTAAAAAAGCTCAATCAAAAAAACTTGGCGCACTCTGAGTTAAATTCATCAGCATTCCAAACCTGAACACTAAAAATCTGCACACTGCCAACTATTTTCTCTACTTTTGCAAAATGAATAAAAAACACCATTCCAATAATATACTTTCGAATTTAGGAATTCACAGTCTAAACGAAATGCAGGAAATGGCGCAAGATGCCATTTTAAACGAAAACAATGTTTTATTACTGTCTCCAACCGGATCAGGAAAAACATTAGCATTTTTGCTTCCTATATTAGAATTATTACAGCCTGAAATTCTTTCTGTTCAATGTTTAATTTTAGTTCCATCACGCGAACTAGGACTGCAGATCGAGCAGGTTTGGAAAAAAATGGGAACGCAGTACAAAGTAAATATTTGCTACGGCGGACATTCAATTGAAACTGAAATCAAAAATTTAAGTAATCCTCCAGCAGTTTTAATTGGAACGCCTGGAAGAATCGCAGATCATATCGACAGAGATACCTTTAGAACAGATAAAATCCAGACTTTAATTTTAGACGAGTTTGATAAATCACTCCAATTGGGCTTTCACGAACAAATGTCTTTTATAATCGGAAGATTATCGAAAGTTAATAAAAGAGTTTTGGTTTCTGCAACATCAGATATCGAAATCCCGAAATATACTCGTGTTGTAAATCCGACAGTTTTAGATTTTATTCCAGAGGAAGAAGAAAAAGCAAATCTTTCCATGAAAATGGTTGTTTCTTCATCTAAAGACAAATTAGCAAGTTTATTCAATTTGATTTGTTCCTTGAAATCAGAATCGGCTATTATTTTCTGTAATCACCGTGATGCTGCAGAACGCATCAGCGATACATTGAACGAAAAAGGCATTTATTCGGTTTATTACCACGGCGGAATGGATCAGGAAGAACGCGAACGTGCCCTTATTCAGTTTAGAAACGGAAGTGTTACCTACTTAGTCACAACCGATTTAGCGGCCAGAGGTTTGGATATTCCAGAAATGAAACACGTTATTCATTATCATCTGCCTTTAAAAGAAGATGAGTTTACACATAGAAACGGTCGTACGGCTCGTATGCAGGCGACAGGAACGGCATATATTATTATTCACGAAAGTGAAAAAGAGTTGGACTACATTGATTATGAAATGGAAGTTTTGAATGTTGATGGAAATGTTTCACTTCCGCAGCCTCCTCAATTTCAAACTATTTATATCAGTGGCGGAAAGAAAACTAAACTGAATAAATTTGATATTGTTGGATTCTTTTCTCAAAAAGGAAATCTTGAAAAAGACGATTTAGGATTAATCGAAGTAAAAGATTTTGTTTCGTTTGCAGCCGTAAAATACAATAAAGTAAAAGAACTGCTGAAAAACATCAAAGACGAAAAAATGAAAGGCAAGAAGTTTAAAATCGAAGTTGCCCGAAATGTAATCAAAAAAGAAGAAGAGGAGAAAAAAGGGAAGTACTAAATTGTTAATCGCTCCTTTTTAGATTAGATTTTGCAATTTTAGATTGATTTTTTGTACTTATGTATTTGTATTTCAGTTGTTTGTAATAGTGTAACTAAGTTTTACAATTTTATGTTAAAAAAATAATGGATTGATAGGTGTTTTTTCAATATTTCTATGTTTTTTTGTTGCAGTAAAATTGTAAACCCCAAATCCACTATGAAAAACATTATTACCATTGCTGCTTTGTTCTTTAGCTTTGTAACGTTTGCACAAATTAAAGTTCTTGAAACTGTTCCTGTTGAAAAATTAGGGAAAGTAAACAACAATTACATTCAAAAAATTGGAGACGAATACACAGTGTATTACACTACGATCTTAACTGATGATGATGGTTCTTCTAACCTGAGAAAATTTTCATTCAGAAACCTAAACAATGATTACACCAATCTTTATAACATTATCGTAGGTGGTTTTACAGCTACGCCGTTATATGATATCAAATTAGAATTACCAAATAACTATATCTGGTTACACTACACAAGCAATGTTGTTCCAGACAAAGCAACTGTACAGTTTATGGTTTCTAGCAAAGAAAGAGATGCTGCTACAAACAATGTTTCTGAGCCTTTAGTAAAAGATCAAATTAGTAAATTATTCCAGAAATAATTCTTTTTTAAGGTTCAAAGCCTCAAAGTTACAGAGGGACAAAGTTTAAATCTTTGTCTTAATTTATAAAAAAAGCTGTTCTAATGAACAGCTTTTTTGTTTTGTATTGAATAGTTTAAAGAGTAAAGGCTTAAGATTTAATTTCAGTTTAGAAACTTTGTCCCTTTGTAACTTTGCCTCTTTGTTCCTCAAAACCTATATTTTCTTCACATACTGCGTGATAATTACAATCTGTTGTCCATCTACTTTTCCTTCAATGTATTCAGCGTTTTCGTGGTCTAGACGAATGTTTCTCACAGCTGTTCCTTGTTTGGCAACCATACTTGATCCTTTTACTTTAAGGTCTTTAATAAGAACTACAGAATCTCCGTGCTGTAAAACCACACCGTTACTGTCACGATGAACCAATTTGTTTTCGTCATCTTCACCTTCACCAGTTGCTTTTGCCCATTCTAAAATATCTTCATCCAGATACATCATATCAAGCAATTCTTGTGGCCATCCTGCAGCGCGTAAACGGCTTAACATTCTCCAGGCAACAACTTGAACCGCAACGTTTTCATTCCACATACTGTCGTTAAGGCATCTCCAGTGATTTAAATCAACATTATCTGGATTTTCAATTTGGTCAATACAGGTATTACAGGCTAATATAGCTTCATCAATACCGCCTTTTTTAGTTGGCAGTACTTGATACACTTTTAAATTTTCTTCGGCTCCACAAAGCTCACATTTAGATCCGCTTCGTTTGCTTAATTCTCTTTCGATGCTCATTGTTTGGTGTTTATTTTGAAAATGCGAAATTACTTATAATCGATAAGCATTACAAATTTATCTTATACTGTAGAATTAGTTTTTTAATCCTACTGAAACTTAAAAATTACAGTTTGTTATTTTCGCTTAATTTCATAAATTGTTTTTCCATCTTTATAGAAATCTATAATCTGTTTTCGGCTGTACGCCGCTTTATTTGTTGTAAAGTTGCTGTCAATATTTATTTTTGAAATCTTCGATTTTTGAGATATTTCCATGTCGTTTAATGTTACATACACACTGTCGGCGGTAACTTTTGTTACTCTCGAAGTCGAATATTTTCCAGAATCGGTAGTTTCAAAGAAAACATCTCCAATTTGTGGGTTTTCTGCAAAGCCTTTGCTGTCAGAATTGGTTTTTAAAGTGTATAAAAAGCCACACGCAACTAAAATTCCTATAATAATTAATAAAGAAAAATGAGTTAATGGTGTTTTTGCAGGGTTTAACTTTTGCTCTGCATAAAACTTCTGTTTAATACTTTCGGGTAAATTCTTTAGCTCATATGATGCCTTACAAGTTTTGCATTCTAAAATTTGCTGTTTTCCAATTGGGAAAAGAGGTATCCAATAAATATGTACGTATCTGCCAAATATACTGTAACTCATATCAACGTTTGCTTGACAATGCGGACAATCAACATTTTTGATTACACCATTTTGGATCGAGCTTGATCTTGCACCATAAAAAATCATTTTCTTCAAATTTAAAATTACTAAAAATGCAAAAATAAAGAAATAACTTACTTTTTTTATGTTTTTCAGAGAAAATTTTAAAATAAAAAATTCTTGATTCCATTTAATTTAAGTAGAATCAAGAATTTTTTTGATTTATGCTTTGTAAATAAGTGCTTGAAAAGATTTATTTTTTAACTCTCACTGCATCTGGAACAAGCATTTCGTATTCGCCACCGTGACGCAATACATCTCGGACAATGCTCGAACTAATAAATGAGGTACTTGCAGCTGTTAATAAAAACACTGTTTCTATTTTAGAAAGTTTTCTATTGGTATGTGCAATCGCTTTTTCGAACTCAAAATCGGCTGGGTTTCTAAGACCTCTTAAAATGAAATTTGCTTTCAATTTTTTGGCTAAATCAATAGTTAAACCTTCATAAGTAATTACCGAAATCTTTGGTTCATCTTTAAAAGTTTCTTCGATAAAACGTTTTCTTTCTTCTAATGAAAACATGTATTTTTTTTCGGCATTTACTCCAATGGCGATTACAATTTCATCAAACAAAGGAATTCCTCTTTTGATAATATCTTCGTGTCCAAGTGTGATAGGATCAAATGATCCTGGGAATATGGCTTTTCGCATTTTTTAAGTTGCTAAGGTTGAGATTTTAAGTTGCTAAGTTTTTAAACTTACTATTAAAATTGAATTTTGCTATTGCTGTTGTAATTGTAATTTGAAATTTTCTAAGTGATTCTTTTTGTATTTATAGATTCAACCCATTCCTCTTTTTTACAGACTTTACAAACTGCTGTTCCTGCTTTTTGTTCTTCGGTGTTTCCACAGAAACTGCAGGAATAAAAACCGTCAGCTGGAATAATTTTAGTTTTTGAATAGAATAGTGAAGGCAGAATGGGTAATCCGTATCCAACTTCTTTATCATCATAATAAAAAACACTTATTTCGCCGCTGGTTTCAATAAAAGCATGTTTTATCTGACCTAAATGTTCAATGGATTTGATACGCAATTCTGCGAAAAATTCGTCTTGCGCCAAACTTTCTTTTTTGAAACTAGAAACAGAGAACTTTCCATCACTTATTAAACATTCGGTTTTTCCTTCTATAAATTCTTCAAACTTTTTGCTTTTTCCAGTCAGCCAGGTTACAGATCGGTATAAAATAATTATCGTAGTAAAAACAATTGCTGCGGGAATAATCCCGACATCTTCATAAAACATTGGATCGCCGGCGGCAGAACCTAATGCAATAATAATCACCGTTTCAAAAATAGATAATTGTTTAACGCCTCTTTTTCCTGCTAGTTTAAGAGTCAGTAAGAGAATGATGAACATTACGGTTGAACGAAATATTACTTCAAAAACAAAGCTCTCCGGCAGATTGTTAAATAGTAGTCTTTCCCATTCGAAAATTTCTTTCATTTTTTTAATTGCTAAAATTATCTATCTAAGGTACTAAGTTTTGATGTTTAAGATGTATTTAAATTTCCATGTTCCAAACTACGTTTTTCTGTAAATTTTGATAAACCAGCAATTCTAAAAATAAAAATTAAGGTGCTATACCGAAGCTTCGGTATAGCACCTATCTTAGAATCTTATTTCAAAGCTAACTCAATTGCATTTGAAAATAAATCTTCCAGAGAAATTCCGGCTGCTTTTGCTTGCTGCGGAATCAAACTTTCTGTTGTTAAACCTGGAATTGTATTCATTTCCAGCATATACGGTTCGTCGTTTACAATGATGAATTCGCTTCTTGAGAAACTTTTCATTTTTAAAACTTCGTAAGCTCGTTTTGCCGTTTCTCCCACTTTTTGGGTCATTTCGTCTGAAATTCTTGCTGGTGTTATTTCTTGTGATTTTCCTTCGTATTTCGCTTCGTAATCAAAGAAATCATTGTCTGATACGATTTCTGTAATTGGCAACACTTTGATTTCGCCTTGATAATTGATTACTCCAACAGAAACTTCTGTTCCGTCAAGGAAACTTTCAATGATGATTTCGTTGTCTTCTTTGTAAGCTACTTCAATTGCAATTGGTAATTCTGCTTCTGTTTTTACTTTCGAGATTCCGAAACTTGAACCTGCTTTGTTTGGTTTTACGAAACAAGGAAGACCTACTTTTTTAACGATTTCGGCTGTATCGATTTTATCTCCTTTATTCAAATAATAGGAAATAGCAGTTTTGATTCCGTATGGTTTTAAAACTGATAATAAATCTCTTTTGTTGAATGTCAGCGCAGATTGGTAATAATCGCAAGAAGATTGTGGCAGTGCAATTAATTCGAAATAAGCCTGCATTAATCCGTCTTCGCCTGGTGTTCCGTGAATGGCGTTGAAAACACAGTCAAATGTAATTTTTTCGCCGTTTACAGTTACAGAAAAGTCATTTCTATCGATTGGGAATTCGGCATCGTTTTGGTCTACATAAACCCATTTTTCTTTAAAAATGTGAATTCGGAATCCGTTGTATTTTGTTTTATCAAGATATTGATAAACGACATTCCCGCTGATTAAAGATATTTTGTATTCGCTGGAATAGCCGCCCATGATGATGGCAATGTTTTTCATTATATATTTT
The DNA here is from genome assembly GCF_946479975.1 of uncultured Flavobacterium sp. The sequence continues at coordinate 10,951 of NZ_CAMLIX010000098.1, read as the reverse complement.
TTTTCAAGTTTAATTTTTGGTTGTTTGCCACGAATTCACGAATTCTTTTTTGCGACTGATTATACTGATTAAAAAGATTTTTTTCTCAATATTGTCATTTCGACGAAGGAGAAATCTTCGCAAGCAGCTCTACAAAGATTGTCGATTTAAAACGTGTAAATCCTTCGACTTCGCTCAGGAAGACAAACTGTTGCTTATTGGTCTTCCGAATAAATTGTATTACTACATTTTAAATAACGTTCTTATGAAACCGAGTGGCCTAGCCCTGATGGGAGCGGCATCCTTTTTCCTGCTTCTTTAGCAGGGAAAAGATACAGCGGACAGCAGGAAACAGCTCCTGAAAAATAAATTTCAATTCCGAAGCGTCGGGAAAAAATCCAAATTCCAAGAGTTCTTTGTTTTAAACAAAATTATCATTTTTTTTGAAATGAAATACTTTATCTTTGTCGCTATTAAAAATAAATTTATGAGTTTACGTCAGTATCTAACAAGCCGCGTTTTTTTCTTGCAATTGCTTGCGGCCGCAGCTATTATTGCGGTTATTGGTTATTTATTTATGCATTGGTTGACTTTTACAACTGATCACGGACACGAAATCGCTGTTCCGAATTTGTCTAAATTGACTGAAGAGCAGGTAGAGCAAAAATTGGATGAACTGGATTTGGATTATGTGCTATTGGATAGTGTAGATTATAGAAGTGAATTTCCAAAATATAGTGTTGTTGAGCAAGATCCGCTTCCTGGAACTAAGGTAAAAGTGGGTAGAAAAATTTATATTAAAATCAATGCTTCTGGTTTTTCTTCTGTAAAAATTCCTGATTTAATTGAAAAAACATATCGTGAGGCTGTACCAACGTTAAAAGCGCTAGGTCTTGAGCTTGGAACGATTACGTATATTCCGAATCTTGGAAAAGATATGGTTTTGGAAATGCGTTTGAAAGGAAGAAATTTAAAAGTAGGAGACCGCGTTTTGAAAGCATCTAAAATCGATTTAGTTTTAGGTGACGGAAAAGCAAGTTATGTTGATGAAAGTCAGTCGGATAGTACAGCTACAGCGCCTGCAGAAACCCCACAAGATGAACAATAATATTGAAGAAAACTTAGATCTGGAAGACGAATTATTCGAACATTTTAGATTTGAAGTCCCAAAAGGTCAGGCGTTTTTGCGTATTGACAAATATTTAATGAATTTGATTCAGAATGCCACGCGAAATAAAATTCAGAACGCGGCAAATGACGGAAACATTTTTGTGAATGATATTCCGGTAAAATCAAATTATAAAGTAAAACCTTTTGATGTGATTACGGTGATGTTGTCGCATCCGCCGTTTGAAAATCATATTCTTCCTGAAGATCTTCCGATTAATATCGTGTACGAAGATGATGCTCTTTTGTTGATTAACAAAGAGCCGGGAATGGTTGTGCATCCAGGTCACGGAAATTATACTGGAACTTTGGTAAATGCTTTGGCGCATCATTTTGATAATCTGCCAATGAACAGCAGTGAGCGTCCAGGTTTGGTACACCGAATTGATAAAGATACTTCTGGACTTTTGGTTGTGGCTAAAACAGAAGCTGCTATGACACATTTAGCAAAGCAGTTTGAAGCGAAAACGACCGAACGTGAGTATATTGCGCTTGCGTGGGGTAACGTTGTTGCAGATAGCGGTACAATTGAAGGAAATCTTGCAAGACATTTGAAAGACCGCATGCAAATGGCTGTTTTTGATGATCCAGAAATTGGAAAACCTGCGATTACACATTATAAAGTTTTAGAGCGTTTTGGTTACGTAACTTTGATTTCTTGCAAATTAGAAACAGGAAGAACGCACCAAATTCGTGCGCACATGAAACATATTGGTCATCCGTTGTTTAATGATGAGCGTTACGGCGGTCATTTGATTTTGAAAGGAACGACTTTTACGAAATACAAACAGTTTATAGAAAATTGTTTTAAAGCTTTGCCACGTCAGGCACTGCACGCTAAAACTCTTGGTTTTGTTCATCCAAATACAGGTGAATTAATGCGTTTTGATACCGAATTACCTCAGGATTTTCAGGATTGTATCGAGAAATGGCGTAATTATGTGAAGTCGCATAATGTTGAAGACGAAGAATAATAATTAGATAATTTGTCAATTTGAAAATTAGATAATTTTTTAAATATTTGTAAAACAAATAAAGCTCCTTTTGGGAGCTTTTTTGTTTTAGTGGAATTTTTTTCTCATGCCCATATCCTGTTGTGTCTACGTAACGAATATCTACAAACGTTATACGCACTGCTGTGCGTCTCTACGGATATGCTTTGTGTTATCTAATTATCTAATTGACACATTTTCTAATTAGAAAGATCCTTTATTTTTAAATCTGTTATTTTGACTTCTCCGTTTGTGATAAAACCCAGTTTTCCTTTTTGGCTCAAATTGCTTTTTTCAAGATTACATTCTAAGGTTGTTGTATTATCTACGGAAAAGAATAATTGATTGTTTTGAACTCTGATTTTTACCGAATAGGATTTGTTGTTTTCTAATTTCATTGGTTTTTTAAACAATGTTTTTCCGCCTCTTTTTCCGTACGAATCGTCGTTTTTAAAATATACACCGTCGCCAATAAAAATGTTTTGATCAATTTGATAAAGATATGTTCGAATGTATTTTTCTTTATTTAAGTTGAGCATGATTTCAAAAAGAGAAGCTTTTGTCATGTTGACTTTAAAATCAATTTCGTAGTTTTTGAGAAGCTGTTTTTTAGATTCTAAAACGCCCCATTTTTCAGCGGAACCTTGTCCTGTAATTGTATCATTTTTTAAAACCCATTCTCTGGAATTGATTTTCCAATCTGATTTTAGTTCTGTTGAATTTTGTAAAGTATATTCCTTTTTTGCAGTTGAAATCGTGCTGGAACACGAATTTAAAATCAATAAAAAAAGAAATGCACTGCTTATTTGTTTTAACATAATTTGTTTTTGTTTCAATATTCTGTATAGACGCACAGCAGTGCGTCTGACGTATTGTGGATATTCGTTGCGGATCGTTGCGGAAGATGCACTGCTGTGCGTCTCTAAAATTATCTAATTCTCAAATTGGCAAATTCTCAAATTGGCAAATTATCTAATTGACACATTATCTAATTGACACATTATCTAATTTTCCTAATTCAATTCAGAATGATATTTTATTTTACCAATTGATCCCGTTTCAGCAGGTAAAAGTTCGAAAACAGATGTAGGAGCAAGGCCTTGTTCAATTCGATGTGAGACATAAATAATGCTGACGTTGGTTTCTTGTTTAATTGTATTGATTAGTTGAATTACTAAATCAACATTTTCATCATCTAAACCTTCAACTGGTTCATCTAAAATTAATAAAGGCGGATGTTTTAAAACCGCACGAACAATTAAAGCAACGCGTTGCTGCCCAACAGAAAGATCGATAAAACGTTTTTTGCGCAAATGCGTCATTTCAATCACTTCAAGCCATTGTGTTACAATTTGTTTTTGATGTGTGGTTGGTTCCGTGTAAAGTCCAATTTGGTCAAAGAAACCCGATAAAATCATTTGTTCCAGCGTATGACTTTTTTGAAATAAATCGATCATAGATGTAGCGAAGATTCCGATTTGTTTTTTGATTTCCCACACACTTTCTCCGCTTCCTTTTTTTCTTCCAAACAAAAATAAATTCTGTCCAAAACCTTTGGGATTATCTCCTGTAATCAGTGATAAAATGGTGCTTTTTCCAGAGCCATTCGGACCAATTAACTGCCAAAATTCGCCTTGTTTTACAGTCCATGAAATGTTGTTCAGAATTTTGCGTTCTTCGTAACTTACCGAGACATCATCTAGTTTGATTAATACACTTTCGTGGAAGGAATGCGGTTCTATGGCTTTTGGAATTGCCGCAGTATTTAAAGTTTTAAAATGGTTTTCGGTTTTTACAAATGGATGTAATTCGAAAGAATTGTCTTTTATTAAAGCTTTATTTGGAACAAAATCTAATACATCAACATTACGATTCAGTAACTGGATAATTGCAATAGAATCGGTTAGTTTTTCTAATGATTCTGCCAAAACAACTCTGGAAGCCTGATCTAAATGATCAAACGGATTATCAAAAATGATGAAATCTGGTTTTTGGTCAATGCAATAGCGTAAAAACTCTTTTTTGCGCTCTCCCGAAGAAAAAGTTCTTAATTGTCTGTTTGAAGTTGTTGAAGCTTCAACGCTGTCGTATTGAAACTCTTTTTCGATAAATTTTTCAATTGAGATATCTGAGAAAAGAATTCCTTTTTGGTTATTAAAAACAGTTAATCCGCCTTTTGCTTCTCCGTTTAAAATAGTATCTATAAAAGCCTTTTTATTTACCTGATTTGATAAAAGTATATCCCAATGCTGCATGGTAATATTTTAAAATTTTATTACTTATGTTTTTTTTGCCACAGATTTAACTGATTATAATGATTTAATCTTTTTAATCCTTTAATCTGTGGCATTTTGATTTTAGCTCTTTGTGGCCATTTCACGATCGTTTCTTGACCATTCGCTCCAAGAACCTATATATAATTTCGGAATTGGTATTCCCGCGTAATCCATTGCTAATAGAGTATGACAGGCTGTAACTCCAGATCCGCAATGAACAATTGTATTTTCTGGTTTTTTACCTGCAAGAATGGCTTTGTATTTTTCAGCCAATTCATCTGCTGATTTAAACAATCCGTTTTCATCAAGATTTTCTGTTAACGGAACATTTACAGCTTCTGGAATATGTCCTGCAATTAAATCTAAAGGTTCTGTCAAGCCATCAAACCTGTTTTTATCACGAACATCAATCACAATATTTTGATCGTTTTTTCGGGCTTTTTCGACTTCTTCAATATCGGCTAAAGGCAGTTTCCATTCATGGAAGGAATAGCTTGTTTTTTCGAAAGTTTCAATTCCAGGACTTATCGGAAAACCTGCTTGAATTGCAGTTTGATAACCGCCATTTAAAACCTGAATTTTTTCATGTCCAGCAGCGCGCATCATCCACCAGAATCGTGCAGCGAAGTTGGAACCGTTTTTATCGTCGTAAACTACAATATGACTTAAAGGCGAAATTCCTAGCGAAGAAATTGTTCTTGAAAATGCGTCTGGAGAAGGCAAAGGATGTCTTCCTCCATTTGCCGGATTTTCTGGAATTGATGCTAAATCCCGATTTAAATCTACAAAGCGAGCGCCTTTTAAATGTTCGTTTTGGTAAACTTCAAAAGCGTTTGCGCCAGCTCGTGCATCAACTAAAATGATTTCTGATGGATTCAGTTCAATTAGTTCTTGAGCCGTAATTAAGGGAGAAATTGATACAGACATTTTTATTAACTAGGAATTTTTTCAATCAAAATCTCATTTCCAGATTTATCAAAATAAGTACAAGTCATTTCGATAATGTCCACGCGCCATTTTGCAATTCCAGCTTGTGCACAATGCTGGCAGAAAGTTTTGTAATCGGTTTCGCCGTGCTGGTGTTTTACCAGATTTTCAATAAAAAGTTCTTTGTTTGCAAAATCAGCAATTTTAATTTCAGGATATTTTTCTTCTGCTTCGGCAGTGTAATTATTTAAACCGTAATAAACTACACTTCCATCGTGTACATAAGTGTCATATCCTTTTACACCTAAAATGATTAAATCCTGAATATAATTTGGAAAATCTGCACCAGATTTTACTTTCGAATGCGCTTCTTTTATTTGTTCTATTGTAAACATGATTTTTAGTTTTAAAGTTAGTTGAGGTTTTCCGCCACGAATTCACGAATTATTTTTTAATTTCTTTATCAATAAAAATTCGTGAATTCGTGGCGAAGAAAAATTATTTCAAAAATACGATTAATGCTTTTATAAATGGATCAAAAGATTCAATATGTGACAAATGACCTGTGTTTGGAATTTCGACTAATTTCGAATTCGGAATTGCCTTTTGTGTTGTTTTACCCAATTCAGCATAATTTCCCATTTTTTTTTGAACTTCGGCTGAAACCAGTGGTTTTCCTAAAGCAGTTTTATCTCTTGTTCCAATAATTAAAAGTGTTGGGCTTTTAATGTTTTTAAATTCATATAAAACAGGCTGTGTAAAAATCATATCGTACAAAAGTGCCGAATTCCAAGCTACTTTATTATAATCTGGAGCTGTTGTCCAACCTGCCCCAAGTTCTGCCCATTTTTGGTAATCGGCATTCCATTTTCCGTCGTAATAATTTGCCATTTGGTATTTTTTGATGCCCTCGTAATTTTGTTTTAATTCCGATTCGTACCACCAATCAACAGGTTTGTAGGGAACAATTAATTTCCAGTCTTCCAGCCCAATCGGATTTTCTAAAACTAATTTCTCTGTAGTTTGAGGATATAGCAAAGCAAAACGAGTTGCCAGCATTCCGCCCATAGAATGTCCTAAAACGGTTGTTTTTTCGATTCCTAAATGATCTAAAAGTTTTTTGGTATTTTCTGCTAATTGCTGAAAAGTATATTGAAAATTGTCAGGTTTTGTCGATTTTCCAAAACCAATCTGATCTGGAACAATAACTCTAAAGCCTTCTTTTGTCAACGCTTTTATAGTCGTTTCCCAATAAGCTCCATTGAAGTTTTTTCCGTGAAGCAGTACAATGTTTTTGTTGTTATAATTTGCTGGCTTAATATCCATATAAGCCATTTTTAGCGTTTGACGCTGATTGTTCAACTCTAAAAACTGTACAGGAAATGGATAGTCATAATTCGTTAAATTAATATCCAATTGCTTGATTTTCTGTTCTTGTGCAAAACAAAAAACAGGCAATAAAAGTATAAGAAGTTTTAAGGTTTTCATTTAAAAACGGTTTTTTATTTAGGAACATAAATTTACCGCTATGCATTTTTAAAACCAAAAAATAGATTCTTAAAGTTATCTCAAAAAAGCGATTGAGTTAAAAATTAAGCCATTACAGCAATAACGGTCAAGGCAATTCTGCCGAGATCTTGATCGACGATAATTTCAACTTTTTCTAAAGCTTCAATTGGAGTTCTTTTTGAGATTTTCATGTTTTTGATAAAAAAATCCAAAAAGCAATTTAATACTATTGCTTTTTGGATTTTATAAAAATTAAGATCAAAATCGTTTTTTAGAGTCCTACGAAATCATCACTTTTTGGGAAAATACTCAAAGCCTGAACTGCAATTTCTGGAGTTGGAGAAGCTAGTTTTCTCAGTTTTGTATCCATCCAAGCGCCATCAACTGTTATTGTTGCACAAAGTGTATCATCTTCTCTTCTAAATTCGTGAATGATTGACCAGCGCGAAGCATCGGCTTTCATTTTTGAAGTTTTAGTATGAATGAAAATTTTGTCTGAGAGTTTTAATTCTTTTCTAAAAACGCATTCCTCTCTAAACAAAACCGGTCCAAAACCTTGTGTCTGCATTACTCGTAAAGTTAAACCCAATTCTTCAAGAATTTCGATACGATGCTGTGCGCCAAAATCGTAATAAGCACTGTGACGAACGTGAAAATTTGGGTCAAGATCTGACCAGCGAAAAGATATTTCTTTTGTAAATGAAGCCATTTGTAATATTGTATTTTAATGAAGAACCGAAATTACGAATAATATTGTTTAAGAATTCATTTTAGATAATTCAACTTCCAATTTATCGAAGTTTTCTTCATTTTTATCAACCACATAAGGTTTCAGTTTTTGACATTCTTCTTCGGTTTCAAACAGCATTTTAAAAACAACTTTGGTTTGATTTTCGGCAATGGTTTCAAAAGTTGCCAGGATTTGAAAAAGGGGTTTAGAATGACGTTTCCAAGCGATAAGATTGGGTGTGTCAATTTTTATGAATTCGCATTCATTGGCATAATTACCCACTTCTGGACCGTGCATAATAAATTTCCATTTTCCGCCTTCGCAAAAATTAAACTCCTCAAAAGTATTCGAAAAACCTTTTGGTCCCCACCAATTTTTTAAATGGTCAGGATCGCTCCAAGCTTTGAAAACAAGCTCCTGCGGAAAGTTTAAAATTCGTGTCGTAACGATTTCTGAATCTGGTGTTGTAGAAAGAATAGCTGAAGTCATTCTGTGAATTTTAAATTAAACGTAAGAATGATAAAGTTAAGGTTATTTTGTCCAACTTCTTAATGATTGGATACTAAGTTAAATAGTTTCAAGATTATCCCATTCGTATTCAATTTTATTCACTTTAATGTAATAGGGAATAAGAAGAAAAATTTCTAATCTAAAAGAAAAATGATCTTTTCCAGCGCTAAACGGAAGTATAAATAAAGAAGCGATACAAATAGCTATACCGCAAACAGCATCTATTTTGGCAATCATAATAGCATTGGATTTTTCGAACCAAAGCAAATAGGCAGCATAACCTTTTAAAAATATAATGGCAATTATAAAAAGACCCGTTCCAGAATATGCAGTGTCACTTGAAAATCCATAAATAGAGAGATTTACATTAGGAACAAAAAGATTGACTACAAGTGAAATCGCAGCACAGAGGGCTAAAATCATAAAAATCCAGCAGAAAGTTTTAATCCACCACGGTAATAATTTACGTCTAATTATTTCTGGTTTTTCAAATTCATCAAAATTACTTTTTAGTTCTTGTTCCATAGTTTGTTTTGGTTTTTAGTTATTTAGGATTCTATTTCTTCGGTTTTAGAATTTAGTTTTTTAACAATCCAAGGTAAGGTAAGACCTTGACCGATTAAAGTGAAAAGTACCACTGCAACCGAAATAAAGATAATAGCATTTCTCTCAGGAAACGGACTTCCGTTTTCTAGAACCCTTGGGAGTCCAATAGCAATGGCAAGAGATACAATACCACGCATGCCGGACCAGCCTAAAATTATACTGTTATTAAAATCGAGAAGTGCATCTTCGCTGATTTTTCTTCTGCCATTTCGATTTTTCTGAAATGCTTTTTGAAGATTGATTTTTTGAAGAAAGACTCTAACAAATCGGATTAATAATGCGACAATCGTGATAATGAATGCGTAACCAATGTATGGAAGAATCATATCGTCTTCAATATCTTTTAGAACATATCTAAAATTAAGACCGATCAAAATAAAGATTAATCCATTTAATAAAAAGATGATAATATCCCAAAGACTTCGCGAACTGTTTTTGAGGTTTTCTGGAAATACTTTTTTGCTGAAACGAGCAATTGCCAATCCTGAAATAACTACTGCAATTACGCCAGAAACGTGTAAATGCTCAGCAATTAAATAAGTTACAAAAGGCATTAATAACATAAAACTAATGGTAACGTTGGTGTTTTTGCGTACTTTTTTTAAGATAACAGAAAGAATCTTTGACATTACAAAACCTACCAAAAAACCGCCTCCTAATAGTAAAACAAACTGTAATGTTGCCTGCCAGATTACGAACGCAGATCCCATTACGGCAGCAACGGCAAATCGGTAAGCGACTAATGCAGAGGCATCGTTTATTAAGCTTTCGCCTTCAAGAATGGTAATTGTTTTATGAGAAATTCCTAAACCTTTTGTGATACTTACAGCGGCAACAGCATCGGTTGCAGAAAGAATTGCTCCAAGTACGAAGGCGAGAGGCCAAGTAATATTTGGAATCATATAATGAGCCACTACGGCAATCCAAAATGTGGTTAAAAAAACCAAAGTTATTGCCAGTGTACTGATTGTATTTAGGTTGGTTTTAAAATCTTTAGGAGAAATATTAAATGAAGCATCATATAACAATGGCGGAAGAAATAAAAGAAAAATAATTTCAGGATTAATTTCAATTTCATTCATTGTTGGAATAAAACCAATCGCAATTCCGACAATTACAAGAAGAATAGGGTAAGGTAATTTTGCTTTTTCTGCAAAGGCGGATAATCCAATTACGATGGCGAGTATAAATATAATGATGCTGTAGTTTTCCATTTATTGGCTAGGTGAAAAAAATATTTGTATTTGCTAAATATATATAGCGTATTCGTTTATTCATTTAAGAGATACTTTTTTATTTTTCTTCTAAACATTAAAAATTGCATTGATGAAAAGAATACATAAAGTAACGAAAAAGCGCCAAAAATCTGCATAGGTTTGATTTTAAATGACTGATTGTCTGTTGATAAAATGACGACTGCTGTGGCAATAAAAATGAATGGTAATCCTAAAAATGTCATAAGTGAAAAGTAGTAATTATTTCTAATGTTTTTTTTGAGATTGAGAAATAATGGTAAGGAACAAATAAGTATTCCAATCAAATATACTATTGAAAGAATGATGTTTAAAAGAATATCTAAAATAGCTATGAAATTTTCAAACCAATTTCCGTCGGTTGACTTTGTTTCAATAATAACAATTCGATAAATGGTAAATAAAACAATACTAATCATAAAATTAATTATCCAAAACTTAAATATCAATTTTTTCATTGCTGCTATTTATATCTATTAATGTTATGTTTCAGGTTTCTATATTCTGATTTTTACTTTTTCAAACTCGCCATTTTTATCTTCTCTGTATTATTTTTTTGAGACGAATTTTCAATAATTTTTTTAAGTTTATTTTCGCAGGATCGCAGCAAAATAATTAATAAAGATAACGGTAGAAATTTATTCATTGAATTTAATAATGTTAGATAATGCAATTTCCAGATTTGTAAATACGATGCGAATGTAAGTTTTTTAGGATTTTGTTCAAAAACAAATTATTTAAAATAACCTAAAAAATAAATCTTTCTCTAAATATGGCTTACTAAATAGTGATGTAGCTAAAACAATGACAGTTATACAACTTTGTGCCATGATTGTCAGGTCTTGAAAATGTCATGTTGTCAGATGATTATTGTCGTGTCAATACTAAACTGACATTTTACTTTGGTTTTTTATATTGGCATAAAGATTGACTTATGCCACATGAGTTTAAAAATTAAATCAAAAATTAAATATATAAAAAATGGGTAAAATAATCGGAATT
>NZ_CAMLIX010000097.1 GCF_946479975.1 uncultured Flavobacterium sp. | reverse complement strand
AGATTATTCAGGATTTAGAAAAAAACGGCGTTGATTTAATTGAAATTGGTCTTCCATTTAGTGATCCTTTGGCAGACGGGCCAACAATTCAGGCAAGTTCGACGCAGGCACTTCATAACGGAATGACGACTCAAATTCTTTTCGATCAGCTGAAAAACATCCGCGAAAGCGTAAAAATTCCATTAATTATTATGGGATATTTCAACCCGATGTTGCAATACGGAGTTGAAGCTTTCTGCCAGAAATGTGCCGAAATTGGAATTGACGGTTTAATTATTCCAGATCTTCCCGTTGACGTTTACGCAGACGAATACAAAGCAATTTTTGAAAAGTACGGCTTAATCAATGTCTTTTTGATTACGCCGCAAACTTCAGACGAAAGAATTCGTTTTATTGACAGCGTTTCAAACGGATTTATTTATATGGTAAGTTCTGCAAGTGTTACAGGATCTCAAAATGGTTTTGGAAACGTTCAGGAAGATTATTTCGAAAGAATTTCAAACATGAATTTAAAAAATCCACAAATTATTGGTTTCGGAATTTCAAACAAAGAAACATTCAATCAAGCAACAAAACATGCAAAAGGCGCTATTATTGGAAGTGCTTTTATTAAACATTTAAGCGAAAGCGGAAGTTGGAAAATTGCTGAATTTGTTGGGGAGATTCGATAGATAATTTATATTAAAAATGAATGGACGGTATTTAAAAAACAAATTTAAATACCGTTTTTTATTTTAAGAATCTGTAAACATAACCTTTTCAAATATTTTATACCTTTGAATAGAATCAATTACTATGGATTTAGAAGCTCGTAAAATATCATTTGTACAAGAATTTCTTAGATTACAGAATGAAGAAATAGTCGATCAGCTAGAAAAATTGCTTCATGAGCAAAAAGTACAATTATTAGATTTGGAAATGAAGCCGATGAGTTTGGATCAATTTAATAACGAAATTGACCAATCTGTAAATGACGTTGCTCAAGGTCGAACTACTGTAGCTAAAGATCTAAAATCAAGAATTCAAAAATGGGATTAACTATTTACTGGATTGATGAATATAAAAATGTTGTTTATGTCACCAATGTATTTGACACAAGACAAATCCTATCAAAATAAAATTAGACAAATAAATTTGAAATGAAGCTTTACGGTATTGTGTATTCTTAATTTTATTTATCTCATTTAGTGTCAAAAAATTAAAATTAAAAAACTTAAATAAATAACAGAGTTACTTGCGAAGATTCCTCCTTCTCGGAATGACAAGATTGTGAAAAGAGCCTTAAAGTCCTAACTTTTCAGGCTTTTTTTAATTTATAAGCAAGTTTGAGAATCAAAATTATCGAAAGCGTTTTATGTTAATATTATGTTAAAATAAAATTAAACAACTGTTTAAATTAAACAAGTGTTTAATTTTGCATTCGATTAGAAACACTATCATGTCAAACATCGAATTAAACGACAAAAAAATTCAGATTCTTAACGTAGCTGAGAAGCTGTTTTCTGAGAAAGGATTTGAGGGCACGTCGATACGGGACATTTCCAAAGAGGCAAAAATTAATATTGCCATGGTTTCGTATTATTTTGGTTCAAAAGAAAAGCTTCTGGAAGCTTTGATTATGCACAAAACTGTTGATCTAAAACTGCAGCTCGAAAATTTATTGAAGGAAAATCTTGAACCTCTTGAAAAAGTCAATAAATTAATCGAAATTTACATTACGAGAATCTGCCTTAACAAAGGGATTTACAGGGTTTTGCATTTTGAATTAAACAACACAAAAAGAGAAAAAAGCCTGCAAGCTTTTACAGATCTTAAAAAAGGAAATTTAAAATCTGTAGAAAGTATTATCAATCAGGGTCAGGATCAGGGAGTTTTTAGAAAAGATATTAATATCCAACTTATTACGCCAACGATTATTGGAACCTTTTTTCACTTTCACATGAATCGCTCTTTCTTCGAAGAATTACTGGATTTAAAAACAGAAGAAACGTTTAACAATTACATTAAAAACGATCTTACAAAGCACATTCAACAAACTATAAAAGCGCTACTTGTTTATGAAAATTAGTCAATTAATGTTCTTTGGAGTATTCTTTATCGGAATAACTTCAATAGAAGCACAAGAAAAAACAAGTTTAACTTTAGATGAAGCCGTAAAAATGGCTTGGGAAAAGAGTAACGAGGTTACGCTTGCCAACACTAAGGTAAACACAAAAAAATACGAGTTAAAAGCCGTAAAAAACAATCAGTATCCGGATCTTAAAATTTCTGGACAGTATCAGCGCCTTACAAAAGCTTCGATCGACATGCACAACGAAGGTGAAAGTACCGCCTCTCTTGCTTCTCCAGATCGTGCAATGCTTGGAATGGCAAATTTAAGCCTGCCAATTTTTGCAGGTTTTAAAATTCAGAGCAGCATCGATGCTTACGGTAATTTATACGAAGCTGAAACGGCAAACGCTGCAAAAACAAAAGAAGATGTTGCTTTAAGAGTAATTACGTATTATACTGCATTATACAAAGCGCAAAAAACTTTGGACGTTTTAAACGAAAATCAAAAAAGTGCTAAGCAACGTGTTACTGATTTTATTGAATTAGAGAAAAACGGAATTATTCCGAGAAATGATTTATTGAAAGCGCAGTTATTAGTTTCAAAAACACAATTATCTATTGATGAAGCTACTAACAACTTAAACAACATCAATTTTTATCTAACGACTCTTCTTAAATTAGCTCCAGAAACTAAGCTTCAAGTTAATGAAGATGATTTCTTTAATTTAAAAACAAACAATGCTCCAACTACAGATGCATTGGCACTTGAAAGCAGAAAAGATTTAGAAGCAATTCGTTTGCAATCTAAAGCTTCTGAAGCAAATATTAGAATTGCAAAAGCAGCTTATTATCCTACTCTTTCATTACTTGGAGGTTATACTGCCTTAGACCTTAAAGATATTATTACTGTAAAATATGCAATGAATTTTGGTTTAGGTTTATCTTATGATTTATCTGGAATTATAAAAAACAGTGCACACGTAAAAGAAGCTGAAAGCAGAGCTTTGGAAGTAAAAAATACGGAAGCTATTATGACAGACCGTATTAAGGTTGAAGTTCAAAAATCTCTTGAAGATTATGACTTAGCCATTAACCAAAGTGTGGTTTACGACGAAGCGCTTCAGCAAGCTACTGAAAACTACAGGCTTGTAAAAGATAAATTCGACAATGGTCTGGCAGACACTAATGATTTAGTTGAAGCAGATGTCGAAAATTTAAGTGCAAAAATCAATACAGCTGTATCTAAGGCTAACATAATTCAAAAATATTACGAATTACTTTCAGTATCAGGACAATTATCACAATCATTCAATCTTTCTAAAATATAATCGATAGCTCTCATGGAAAAGAAAAAGACAAATAAAAAATTCATCATCATACTAACCGTTTTGGTTTTAGTGGGAGGAACTTACGGAATATCAAAATACTTACACGCTCAAGGACACGAAGAAACGGATGACGCTCAAGTCGAAAAAAGAATGAATCCGATTATTCCTAGAGTTTCAGGATATATCAGTAAAGTTTATGTGAAAGATAATGATTATGTAAAAAAAGGAGATACTTTATTTACTATCGATAAGAGAGATTACCAATTAAAAATCGATGAGGCAAATGCTGCAGTATTGGGCGCTGAAGGTCAATACGAAGCTGCAAAAGCTGATATCGGAAGTGCTTACGCAAGTATCTCAGTATCAGATGCTCAAATGAGATCTGCTGGTGGTTCTATCGAAAGTGCAAAAATTAGATTGAGACAGCTTACAAACGATTTCAACCGTTATAATAATTTGTACAAAACACATACGATTACAAAACAACAATTTGAACAAGCTCAAACTGCAAAAGAAGAAGCTGAAAATCAAGTACGTGTTTTAGAGCAACAACAAAGAGCTACTTCTTACCAAAAATCGGTTATTCAGTCAAAATCTAAAGTTTCTGACAAACAAACAGAAGTTGCTGCAGCAAACATCAAAAAAGCAAAAACAATGCTTGATGTTGCACACTTAAACTTAAGTTATACTGTAGTTACAGCTGCAATTGATGGTCAGGTTTCTAAAGTTGATATCCAGCCAGGACAATTGGTTCAGCCGGGGCAGTCTTTATTTTATATCATCAACAATACTGAAGCTTGGGTTGTAGCTAACTTTAAAGAAACACAATTAAACAAAATGGTTGTGGGACAAAAAGTAAGTCTAAAAGTAGATGCTTACCCTAACTATGAATTTAAAGGAACTGTAACTTCATTTTCACCTGCTACTGGATCTCGTTTTTCATTATTACCTCCTGACAATGCAACAGGAAACTTCGTAAAAACAATTCAGAGATTACCAGTAAAAATTAGTATAGACCAATCAAACGATCCTGAAAAAGTAAAATTATTACGCCCAGGAATGAACGTTGATGTAGATGTACATTTGAAATAAAATAAATGGCAACAGCAGTACAAGCAGATGACGATTTAGTAGAATACGGTTTTAGACGTGTTGTCATTACGATTACGGCAGTACTTTGTGCATTGCTGGAAATTGTAGACACAACGATTGTAAACGTAGCGCTAACGGACATGCGAGGAAGTCTTGGGGCAACCCTGACAGACGTTGCATGGGTAATTACAGCATACGCAATTGCGAATGTTATTGTAATTCCGATGACGAGCTGGCTATCACAGCAATTTGGAAGACGAAATTATTTTGTGGCTTCGATCATAATATTTACAGTCTGCTCCTTCTTGTGTGGTAACGCCTCCAATATATGGGAACTAGTAGCCTTTCGATTCGTACAAGGTATGGGTGGTGGAGCGCTATTGGTGACAGCCCAAACGATTATTACCGAAAGTTACCCCGTTGCAAAACGCGGAATGGCGCAGGCTATTTACGGAATGGGTGTAATTGTTGGTCCAACTTTAGGTCCGCCTTTGGGAGGATATTTAGTAGATAATTATTCTTGGCCTTATATTTTCTATATCAATATTCCGTTGGGAATTATTGCTACTATTTTGGCTTTAACTTTTGTTAGAAGTCCGAAATATGGAGAAAAATTAAAAGCCAATCAGGTTGACTGGTGGGGAATTATCTTGCTGAGTGCCTTCATTGGATCTTTGCAATTCGTATTAGAACACGGACAACAAGACGACTGGTTTAACGATTCTCTAATTGTAACCTTAAGTGTTGTAACCGTTCTCGGATTGGTTTTATTTATTTGGAGGGAGCTTACTTATAAATATCCAATTGTAAACTTGAGTGTTCTAAAAGATGGAAATCTACGAATAGGAACCGTAATGTGTTTTATTCTTGGTTTTGGTTTATACGGATCAACTTTGATTATCCCGATTTATACGCAGTCAATTTTAGGATGGACAGCAACTGATGCAGGTTTATTATTGATTCCAGGATCTATAACAACCGCGATCATGATGCCTTTTGTTGGAAATATGATTCAGAAAGGTGTGCCACAAGGTTATATGGTAGGAGTTGGATTTTTAGTTTTCTTCTTCTTTACTTTTATGATGTATTCAAGAATGACGCCAGATACGGGTGTAGAACATATGTATTGGCCATTAATTTTGAGAGGAATTGGTCTTGGATTGCTTTTCGTTCCAATTACTACGCTTTCACTTTCAACCTTAAAAGGAAAACATATTGGTGAAGGAGCGGCTTTTACCGGAATGATGCGTCAGTTAGGAGGTTCATTTGGTATTGCGATTATTACCACTTTTATCACACGTTTCAGCCAGTCACACCGAGTAGATTTAATTAACAATTTAGATCCTGCAAAGTTTGATGTACAGCAGCGTATTACCGGAATGCAGCACGCTTTTATGGCCAAAGGTTATAGCGCAGATGTCGCTTTGAAAAAAGCCTACCAAGCGATAGAATATTCTGTAATGAAACAAAGTACTGTAATGGCTTACATGGATATTTTCATGTATTTAGGAATCATGTTTTTATGTTGTATTCCTATTATCCTTTTTATTAAAAAAGGAAAAAACAAGGTTAATCCCGCAGATGCGATGCATTAATATTTGATAATTATTTATAATACGAAAAAGCCGAGTTTACTTTCCTGTAACTCGGCTTTTTATTTTTGTTGATTATTTACATGCAAAATAATAGGGATTGAAATTCCTCCTACAATATAATTCCGAGGCAGGGATTGAAATCCCTGCCTACAATATAATTCTGAACAATGCCGAGCAGGGATTGAAATCCCTGCCTACAATATACATCGAGTCTCCGACTCTTTATAAAAACAACAGAGATTGAAATCCCTGTCTACAATATGCGTCGAGTCTACGACTCTTTTTTAAAAAGCTTAGAATCTTAGCAACTTAGAACCTCAGCCTCTTTTAAAAAATCATCTCGTAAAAACCAAATGATTTCCTTTTGAAAGATTGGCATCAAACCGATATCCATCATAATTGAAACCTTTTAAATCATCAATAGTTTCGGCGTTTGTATCGATAATATAACGCACCATCATTCCTCTCGCCTTTTTCGCGAAGAAACTGATCATTTTTAATTTTCCGTCTTTATAATCTTTAAAATCTGGCGTAATTACCGGCACTTTCAACGCTTTTACATCAACAGCAGAAAAATATTCGTTACTCGCTAGATTCACGAATAATTCATCTTTTTTCAATTCTTTATTCAAAGCTTTTGTCACTGTTGGTTTCCAAAATTCATGTAAGTTTTTAGATTCTGCAACCGGCATTTTGGTTCCCATTTCTAAACGATACGCCTGCATTAAATCTAAAGGTTTTAAAAGTCCGTAAAGCCCAGATAAGATTCTTAGTTTATCTTGTAAAGAATCTAATTTTTCTAGCGGAATTGTATACGCATCTAATCCTGTATAAACATCGCCATCAAAAGTATAAACTGCCGGACGTGCATTTTCTTGTGTAAAAGGCGTTTTCCAATCCTGATTTCTTTTCCAGTTTAAATCGGCTAACTTGTCTGAGATTGACATTAATTCCGATAATTCAGAAGGCTTTTTTTGTTTTACTACTTTATGAACCAGTCGTGCTTCTTTTAAAAAAGATGGTTCTGTATATTGAGATGTTGGTAATTCTTTTTCGAAATTCAGAGATTTCGCTGGAGATATAACAATTTTCATTGGTGCGTTTTTGTATAATTCAAAAATACAAATTGCATTTTTAAAAATTATCGTTTGCAATTGATTTGTTCTATCTGTTTATATTTTTTTTCGCCACGAATTCACGAATTTATTTTTTACAATCTTTGAGTTTAGTTTCGAATGAATTTGTGTCATTCATCGCACGAATTTATTCTAAATGATTAAAATAAATTCGTGAATTCGTGGCAGAAAAATTTTGATCATGTCAAAAAATCTATGCGCTTAATCTAAAAAATTGTGAATTTATTCAAAAAAGTGAACAATAGATTATAAAAGGCATTTTCTATGTTGTAAATTTGCAAGCAGAAATTCCAAAAACATTTTCAATACAAAAAATTGAAAGTTGTTCTAAATAATAGCCACAAATTCACGAATTAACTTTTTAAAATTAATTACAAAAATTCTTGAATTCGTGGCGAAAAAATTTAGAACATGTCAAAAATATTGTATCAGCAGGAAAGCTATCAGATAATGGGAATTTTATTTGATGTTCATAGAAATTTAGGTGGAGGTTTTTCTGAAATTGTATATAAAGATGCTTTAGAATATGAATTCAAAAAAGCCAATATTCCATTTGAAAGAGAAAAAGAGTATTTGGTAAATTATAAAGACATAATATTAGATCACAAATTTTATGCTGATTTTGTTTTATTTGATCAAATTATACTTGAAATAAAATCAAGCGATTATTTGCATCCAAAATACATTTCACAATGTCTTAATTATCTAAAAGTTTCCAAAAATAAATTAGCAATTTTGGCAAATTTTAATTCTTCCTCACTCGAACATAAACGTATCATTTTATAAAAATTAGTGAATTCGTGGCTATACAAACAAACTATAAATCTGCATTACAAAACAAAATCTTCGAAATCATTTCGAAAGCATCTCAGGAATTAAACGTTGACTCATACGTGATCGGCGGATTTGTTCGTGACTTACTTTTAAATCGAGGTTCTAAAAAAGATATTGATGTTGTCGCAGTTGGAAGCGGCATTGAATTGGCTTTAAAAGTTTCTGATTTACTTCCGAATAAACCAAAAGTTCAGGTCTTTAAAAATTACGGAACGGCAATGCTTCGTTTTGAAGATACCGATATTGAATTTGTAGGCGCGCGAAAAGAATCTTATAACCGTGACAGCCGAAACCCGATTGTTGAAAACGGAACTTTGCAAGACGATCAAAACCGTCGAGATTTTACGATCAATGCATTGGCTTTATCATTGAATGAAAATAATTTCGGAGAACTGTTAGATCCATTTGATGGTTTAACAGATTTAGAAAATAAAACAATCAAAACGCCTTTGGATCCAGATATTACGTATTCTGACGATCCTTTGCGAATGCTTCGTGCAATTCGTTTTGCAACACAATTGAATTTTGAGATTGAAGAAAATTCATTGAATGCGATTACGAAAAATGCAGAACGTATTAATATTATTTCTGGCGAAAGAATTGTAGATGAATTAAATAAAATTCTTTCGACAGATAAACCTTCAACAGGATTTTTACTTTTATACAAAACCGGACTTTTAGATTTAATTTTACCTGAGTTAACAGCGTTGAATCAGGTGGAAGAAATTGAAGGTCATACGCATAAAAACAATTTTTATCACACTCTTGAAGTTGTCGATAATATTTGCCCAAATACAGATGATGTTTGGTTACGCTGGTCGGCATTGTTGCATGATATTGGAAAAGCGCCAACAAAACGTTTCAACAAAAAACAGGGTTGGACTTTTCACGGCCATGAATTTCTTGGCGGAAAAATGGCAAAGAAAATATTCGAGCGTTTACATATGCCTTTGAACCATAAAATGAAGTTCGTGCAAAAAATGGTGATTATGAGTTCGCGCCCAATTGTTTTGGCCGAAGATATTGTAACTGACAGTGCTGTACGTCGTTTAGTTTTTGATGCTGGCGAAGATGTAGAAAATTTAATGACTTTATGTGAAGCGGATATTACGACGAAGAATCCATCAAAATTTAAAAAATACCATAAAAACTTTGAAGTTGTTCGCAGAAAAATAGTGGAAGTGGAAGAACGCGATCAAGTGCGTAATTTTCAGCCGCCAATTACGGGCGAAGAAATTATGGAAATGTTCGATTTGAAACCTTCACGCGAAATTGGAGTTTTAAAAGAAGCGGTAAAAGAAGCAATCCTAGAAGGAGATATTCCAAATGAATATCAGGCGGCTTATGATTTTGTGATTAAAAGAGCTGCGAAGTTAGGCTTAAAAAAAGTAGAGAAATAAGTTTTAATAAAATGAAAAAAGAGAATAAATCAGTAATCATTTGGTTACTATCAGGTTGTGTTTTATTATTTTTAATGGTTGTTGTGGGCGGTATTACCCGTCTAACCAATTCAGGTTTATCAATGACCGACTGGCATTTGGTAACTGATACTTTTCCTCCTTTGACAGATGCAAAATGGAATGAAGCTTTTGAGCAATACAAGAAATTTCCAGAATATCAAAAAATCAATATTCACAACGATTTTCAATTAGCCGATTATAAATTTATTTATTTCTGGGAATGGTTCCACCGTTTCATTGGACGTATTATTGGTTTGGTTTTCTTTGTTCCTTTTGTTTACTTTCTAGCTAAGAAAAAATTAGATACTCCAACTATCAAAAAATGTATTGTTCTTTTGGCAATGGGAGGTTTCCAAGGATTTTTGGGTTGGTTTATGGTTCGAAGCGGCTTAATCGACAATCCAGATGTGAGTCACTTTAGACTGTCTTTACACTTAACTTTTGCATTTATTACTTTTGCTTACACACTTTGGGTAGCGCTGGATTTAATTTATCCTGAAAGAAATATCAATAAGATTTTGCCTCTTCGCAAAATTGCTCGTTTTGCTTTAGTCGCTTTATTGATTCAGATTATTTATGGCGGATTTGTTGCAGGTTTAAATGCAGGTTTAATTCACAATCACTGGCCTTTAATGAGCGATGGAGAATTTATTCACGAATCGGTTTTTATTGAGCAATCTTCTTTGATAAAGAATTTAATTGAAGGAAAAAGTGGCGTTCAGTTTGTACACCGAACTTTTGCTTATGTCGTTGTGGCAATTATTCTTTTTCTTTTCTTCAAAAGCAAAAAATATTCACTTACACGTACGCAGGCAAACGGAATCAACACTTTAGTAGTTTTTGTTTTCATTCAGTTTTTACTGGGAGTTTTTACTTTATTGTATAGCGTTCCTTTGGCTTTAGGATTAATTCACCAGATTATGGCGTTTTTCCTTTTGAGTGCCATGACGTTTACATTACACAGATTGAGCAAATAATCAAAAAGATTTAGATACAAAAAAGAGCCGAAAATTTTCGGCTCTTTTTTATTATATAATCATATTAAAATCTGGGCTAAAACCGGATTAAAATCCGGCCCTACAATATATATCGAGCCGATGGCTCTTTTTTATTTGTAAACTTTTTTCAATCAAAAAGAAAATTCCGTAGGAATGGAAATATATTGTAGTAACGGATTTTATCACGTTGAATTATAAAATATGCCTTTCACAAAGTTCCGTAGGAACGGCACATTTTGTAGAGACGGATTTCAATCCGTCAGACACAATATTTATTTAATAGTAAATTTTTATCCCAACCAACTTTTAAAATCTTGAACTTTTTCACGGCTTACCACTACCTCATCTTCTTTATAACTTGGTAAAATCACTTTTAATCGTGAATTGGTATAAACCTGAATTTCTTTGATTGCTTTTAACGGAACAATAAATTTTCTGCTTACGCGAAAGAAATCCTTCTTGTCTAATTCTTGTTCCAAAATTTCTAAAGTCGAATCGATTAAGTAATCGCGATTTTCGTAGGTGTGAATATAAGTTCCTTTGTTTTCACTAAAAAAACACTCAATTTCATCTGTAGTAATTACTTTTAAATGCTGTCCTATTTTAACCGTAAATCTCTTTTTGTACGTTTTCTCAAAAGGATTTGAAAGCATTTGGCGAATCTGCTCAAAATCTAATTGTAAGTTAGAACTTTCGGCAGTGTTCTTTGGAATTCGAGATTTATATTTAGAAACCGCAGTTTCTAGATCGTCTTCGTCAATTGGTTTCAGCAAATAATCAATGCTATTTAGTTTAAAAGCTTTTAAGGCATATTCATCATAAGCCGTTGTAAAAATAATAGCGCTTTTAATATCAATTTTTTCAAAAATTTCAAACGATAAACCATCAGATAACTGAATGTCTAGAAAAATCAAATCGGGATGCGAATTATTCTCAAACCATTCGATAGATTCTTCAACAGAATGAAGCATCGTTTCTACCTTTACGTCCAACTTTTCAAGTTTTCTTTGCAGTAATCTTGCAGCTGGTTTTTCGTCTTCTATAATTAATGTGACCATTTATTAAATTGTGGATTTTGAAAAAAATAATAGTTCAAAGTTACTCCCATTTATTTTTATTTGAATTGTCTTTGTCCATGTATTTTTGAATTTTTCTTTGTTCCCAGTCTGAGCTAAAAAACAAATCTGAACCAAAAACAGACAATGCGTGTGCTGCTAAACCAATTCCCCAAAAGAATGCCGTAGAATAGGTATGCCAGTGTGACAAACCACTGAAATCAATTCCTCCGTGCAAATTATCTCTCGTTAAACTTGATCCGATAATAATCAAATTTACAATAACGTAGACTCTTAAATGCGAGTAAAAACTCTTTATTTTTTTTACTTTTTTAAAAGCAGCATTATAATTTTCGTCGTTACTAAACTCGCCTGAATATTGGTTTGAATATTATTCGTACATATTTCGTCTAAATCGTCCCATAGTTTTTTTTATAAAATGATTATTTCCATTTGTTTTTATTGGCCTTCTCCTTCTCCATAAATTCCTGAATTTTTCTTTCTTCCCAGGCTTTACCCATTCCAGGAAAAACTTCAAAAACTTTTAATCCATGAAAAACAACACCAACTCCCCACCATAATAGCGGCCAAAAAAACCATAAATATTGAGGTGATGTATAGAGATTAATGAAAATTAAAACTGCATTTACTAATACATACGAAAGCAAATTCCCATAAAAACCTTTAATATTCTCGACTTTCTTTTTCGCCTCAAGATATCTTTCCTCTTCGCTTATATTCCTTTCCATGACTATTCCCATTTTTGTTTTTTATATTTTTTTTCTAAAATGCTTTTCAGTTTACGTTCTTCCCATTGTTGCCCGAAAATTTTATAAGAGGCAAACAAATCAATTGCCGAACCTATTATTACAGCCGACCAAATAATCATAATTACCCAATTGAGGTATTTAATTGGAAAAAATTGCAAGGGCAGATTGGTATATTCTTTTAGAAGAAACACAGTCATCACAATAACGTAAGCCAGTAAATGATAATAAAAATACTTTAGCTGCTTTACTTTTTCACTAGCCAACTCTTTCAAAACAGTTTGCTCCTGCTCGTTACTCCAATTTGTTTCCATAATTACTTTCGAGTCTGCGTTTATTTTCTTTTTCTAAGAGTTCGTGTATCTTTTTGTCCTCCCACTTTTTATTATAAAATGGCGGAAACTCAAAAACTTTAAATCCATGTAGAATTATCGCAATTCCCCATCCCATTACCGACCAAATCCACCAGAGATATTCGGGAGAAACCATATAATTTACTACAATTACAATAGGATTACACAACACATAAGCCGTTAGATGCTCGTAAAATTCACGAATTTCTTTTACTTTTTTCTGAGCATCGTAATAACGATCTGCTTCGGTAAAATCTTTTTCAGTCATTATTTCCACGTTTTTTGTCTATTGTCTCGCTCTAAAATCTCGCGGATTTTTCGTTCTTCCCAGTCTGAGCTGTACCCAAAAACTTTAAAAGCATGCATGGCAACTCCAAATCCCCAGCCTAAAGCAGAAAACCAAAACCATTGAAATCCCGGTGAGAATTTTAAATTGATAAAAACCAAAAACGGAATCACACAACAATATGAAATTACATTTCCATAAAAACCTTTTAATTCTTGAACTCTTTTTTTGGCTCTATAATAAGCTTTTGCTTCGTCTGTATAATCTGCACTCATTTCCATAACCGTAATTTGTTTGGTTAAAATTGGAATTCTAACGGTGAAATTTTTCTCATCCTGATCAATTTTCACTTTTCGGTCGGTTATAATCCCGTAACGACTTACAATATTTTGCAAACCAACACCTTGTCGGTCCTGCAAAACTTCTTTTTTCTGAAGATCATTTTGGATTGCTAAACACTCTCCATCAATAAATATTCTGATACGAAGTGGCTTTTGTTCGCTCACAATATTGTGTTTGACCGTGTTCTCGAGTAAAAGTTGTAATGAAAGCGGAACCACTTTTGCATCCGGATTAATATTCTCGGTTGGCAATTCGTAGAATAAACTGTTTTCGAAACGCATTTTCAGCAAATTCATATACGTTTTTGCGAATGATAAT
The DNA here is from genome assembly GCF_946479975.1 of uncultured Flavobacterium sp. The sequence continues at coordinate 4,141 of NZ_CAMLIX010000097.1, read as the reverse complement.
TCATCTTCTACCGAAACCAGTTCTTTGTCTTTTTGTTCTAAAACGTATCTGTAAACTTTAGATAAAGAAGTCGTGAAACGCTGCGCATTATCTGGATTTTCTTCAATCAAAGAACTTAAAACATTCAAACTGTTAAACAAAAAATGCGGATCAATCTGGTTTTTTAAACTTTCAAATTTTGCACTTGCTGTTCCTGCAATAATTTTTTGCTGTGTTATTTCAAATTTCGAAGCCTTTTTCCATTTGACCATGAAACTTCTAGCCTGCAAAAATGTCGAAACTCCTAAGGATAAAATGATGTAAAAAAGGTGTACCCAAATCATTCTTCCTCCAAAAAAAACTTCTAAAGTTACATTTTGGACTACTACAAAAATGAAATAGTTGATAGCTAAAACTACGGGAACTGTATATAGAATGGTAACTAAAATACCGTAATAAACTCTTAGATTTGTTTGCTCCAGCCAATCCCATTTTCTATCTAAGAGCACATTCAAGAATCCGTTTCCGAAACCTAATCCGAAAGAATAAAGACAGCTTATAAAAAAGGTTAAAAGAACATTTTTAACATTTAAATCATCTCCCAGAGAAGCTGAAAATATTATGGCGAAGATCATAGAAATCTTGAGACATACTATTGTTCCACTTTTTAAATCGGTAAATGCTCTTTCTTTCATTATATGCTGCTTATATAGTTTTATTATTTACAAGTTTTTTGAATTTCCAAAGCTCTTTCTAATCCCCATTTTGGAGAAAAAGGTGTAGCTGGTTTAAAAGTATTAAAAAGTTCGATAGATTTATCTACTTGTGCACACAAAGGTTTTGTATCAACACCTGTCCATTTTGCTCCTCCCAACTGATAATCTGCTTCACCAAAAACCGCTCTCGGATTTGTTGGATCTAATGCTTTTGCTTTCGCGTAAGCTTCCATAACTTTTCCAGAATATTTCATTCCGTTTGTCATTGGGTCAGCTACAACATATCCTGTGTAAATTAACGCCTGCATTACATATAATTCTGAATTGGCTTGGTCTTTTATCAATTCTACATCCAATGCGTCCTGTGCTTTTGTCAACAACAAATCGATTTTTGTTCTGTCTTTTTCTTTAAATACTTCAGTCGCATTGATTAAAGCAATGTAGTAATTTGGCAGATAACTGTTTTTTTCGGCTGCAGCGATTCTTTCAAATAATTGAGAAGCTTCTGTGTTTTTTCCTTCTTTCCAAAGCCCGAAAGCTTTTGTCATTCCTTGTTCAAATTGTGTTTGAGCTGAAGTTACTACAACTACAAATAATGCGATTAACGTAATGATTTTTTTCATTTTATAAGTTATTTAATGGTTTAATAGGATTAGTTATTTATAATGTAATTTCAATTTTAGAATCTTTGGCAATATTAAATTTAGCATCTTTATAAGAAGGTGGCCCCATGAATCCTTTAGCATTGTTTGAAGCGGCATAATCTTCTGATGGAATTCCCATTGCATTTCTGTCTAGTTTTCCGTTGTTATTTTCGTCGTGATACGTAGAAATCGCATATTCACCCGCAGGAAGATTATCAAATGTTACCACTGCTTTGTTATTTTTAATTTCAGAAGCAAGGCTTTTGTAAGTGGTTTTAAGAAACGTTCCATCTGAATTATACAATCCAATTTTAACTAGTCCTGTATTATTTTTTACGCCTGAAACAACAACAGTTAATTTCACATTTTGAGCAGACATTAAGCTGCAGATAAACAACATAGTTAAAGTAATAATTTTGGTCATGATTTCTTTTTTTAAAGGTTCTAAGGTTCTGAGTTACTAAGGTTCTAAGTTTTTTTATTTGATGTGATTAAAACTCTGGTTATTAATTTATACTTCAAAAGTATATTGGTTTTTAGTCTTTTAAAACTAAATGATACTGAGTTGTTGATTTTGGTTACTGAATTGTTTCTTTTTAAGTGACAAAGGTTCAGAGAGACAAAGTGACAAAGCATTATTTGAAGACTTGCAAAGAAATCTTTGTCACTTTGTCCCTTTGTAACTTTGTGTCTAAACTACAAGTTTCTCAACTGATTCTCATTTTTATTCTTGCTGATGGTCCAGAAGAAACCTACGAAGAAGAAACGGTCTGCGGTTGGCACTACTGCTTGTCTTTGATAAACGCCGCTTGAATCTGGATTTCTGGCGTAATCGTATCCGAAAACGTTTTGTGTTCCTAAAAGATTCGAAACAGAGAAATAAAGGATTTTTTGTGTTGTTAATAAATATGCCCAGTTGAAACTCAAACTATTGTAAGCCTTTGTTTTTCCATTCATGAATTGCGTTTGGTTTGGATCATTGTACGGACGTCCTGAACTGAAACTATTTGTAAATCCGATTTGCGATTTCCAGTCTGTGATAAAATATTTCGTTACAATTGATAAATTATGATTGGCAACAAAACTTGGCGTTACCATATTTGGAAAGTTTTTGTATTGTCTTTCTGAATCGATGTAAGAATAAGAAATCCAATATTCTAAGTTCTTGTATAAATTGCTGTCTCTCCAAAGCAAATCGAAACCTTTTGCGTAACCTGAACCGTTATTATTGAAAACCGAATTGTATTGAATATCTCTAGTATCATACTGCACTAAATTCTTATAATCTTTATAATATAATTCTGTTCGAAGTAATTGACCTGGTTTTGTAAACGTGTAATTCAAAATATAATGACTTGCTTTTTCACTTTCAAACTGATGGTATTTTGAATATTTAATATAATCTACAACCGGAGTCTGCGTAAAATCTCCGTAAGCAAATGAGAACTGACTAGTTTTTGAAAGTTTATAACCCAATGAAGCTCTCGGCGCAATATTATTTTCATTTAATAAACTGTTGTTTGAATATCTTAAACCAACTTTTAATGCAAGTCTATTAGAAAATGCAACATCTCCTTCAACATAAGAAGCAAAAATATTTGAATCGTACCCGTTTTCAATAGCCGTTGTAGTGGCAATATCTTCATTGTATTTGGTAATGAAATAATCTGCACCAAAAGAAAGTCTAAAATAATTAGAAACCTTTTTTGACAATTTAAGTTTTAACTGCGCTGCATTTTCCTGACTATCAATTCCGGTAACATCATATTTCAATTTGTTTTTGCTGTAACCGTAACTAATTCCCGAAGTTAACTGCCATCCTGGTCCAATAGTTCCTTTATAAGAGGAATTCAAATAGAAATTATTATTATTAATATCAGTTCTTACCGGATTTTCAAAATTGATATTTTTCTGATTTAAATCAAATCTTTCCGAATCAAAAGAAGCGTAAAGTTTGAAAATTCCGTTTGTAAATTTATATCTATAAACCGTTTCTCCGCCCAAAGATTGATACGGATTGTTCCAATCTACATTTTGAGGAATAACTGCTTGATAAGGCGCCAAATTCACATACATCATATTTACGCTTAAAGAGCTTTTCTCCCATTTTTGAGTATTTCCTAAACTCAAACCAACCGTCATAAATCCGATGTCTGTTTTTTCGTGATCTTCCTCATCTTGTGTATTCAAAAGTAAAACACTTGACAAAGCTTCGCCATATTCAGCTGAATAACCTCCTGTAGAAAAAGCGATTCCACTAAACAAAAAAGGAGAAAATCTGCTTCTCGTTGGTAAATTATTGGTTGTTGCCCCATATGGTTGCGCGACGCGAATTCCGTCCACAAAAGTTTGTGTTTCATTTGCTTCACCTCCACGAACAAACAAACGCCCGTCTTCGCCCACGCTTTGTGTTCCAGGTAAAGTCTGTAAAGCTGCAACAATATTTCCAGCCGATCCGGCGGTTGTAACAATATCTAAAGGTTTTAAAACAGAAACTCTTGCTTTGTCTCCAGATTCTAAAGTTCCGGCAGTTATTACAACTGCATCAAGAGCATTCATGTTTTCGCGCATTTTTATGGTTTGATTTTTATAATTTGAAACATCAATTTCTTGCTTAAAAGTTTCAAAAATTAAAAAGCTAACCACTAAAAATTTATTTCCTGTTTCTGTAGTTTCAAAAGAAAATTCTCCTGTTTCAGAACTTGTTGCTCCGTCATAAGTTCCGTCAATGTAAATATTTGCTCCTACAACTGGTTTTCCTTTTTGATCTACCACTTTTCCTGAAATGGTATTTTGTGCAAA
>NZ_CAMLIX010000096.1 GCF_946479975.1 uncultured Flavobacterium sp. | reverse complement strand
TACAGTGATAAAATCGAAACGAATATTACCCCACAAGACAGTACAACGCAAACAGTTCAAGATACTGCGACAAGTTCAACCAATATTACGACTACACAAACGCCAACATCTGCAAATGGTAATACAGATTCTTTAAGTACTGCCGGCAGAGGAAGCGGTCCAGGTGAAAGCGTGAAAGACGGTTCGACTTACACGCCTTCAAAAGGAGTACAGAAAGACAGTGTAAAACTAAAGACAGAAAGTGCTAAAAAGAAAAAATAAATAAGCTGTAACGCTAAAATTGTAAACTCATTTCTCAATCGAAATGAGTTTTTTTTGTCTTTTAAAAATAAAGTTGATTCTTTTTTCTAAAATCCTGTCTGAATTTTTTTCATAATTTGAAAAGAATTTAAAAATTTATTTCGCCGTAAATGACTGTTTTATAATGTGTTTTGATGCTTTTTAAAAATAAATAGTAAAAAATAATATTAAACACTACTAATTCGATAGAATTAATATGTATATTTGTCCCACAGAAAAGTTCTGAATGATACTTATCCAGAAAGACCGAGGGAATAGGCCCATTGACGTCTTAGCAACCTGTTACCAAATAAGGTGCTAAATCCTTCCCGAATTGCGGGACAGATAAGAAAAGATTTCCTCGTAATCTGAATAAGTTCATTAATGTTTAAACTTTTATTTTTTTGAAATGAAAACAGAATCTATTTTATACGCTGGTTACGAACTTTTGAATTTAATCTTCGAAGAAAACAGTCTTGCTTTCTTCCGAATGTAAATCCACACATTTCCAATACTTTTTAAAACCATATTTTCTAAAGACCATTTAGTTATTGGTCTCAGGAATTCTTTTATCCATTCATAAACTAAAATCAAAATAAAATGAAAAAAATACTACTAGGTTTTGCGCTATTTTTTGGAGCTCTTCAAACTCAGGCTCAGGAAAGCAATTTACAGTTAAAAGGAACTGTTGTAGATACGGTTGCACAATATGTTTATCTGCAAAAGTTTCACAATAAAATGTTTACCACAATCGATTCGGTAAAAGTAAAAGATGGAAATTTTAGTTTTAAAACCAAAGTAAAAACGCCAGATCTATATGGTTTAAGTGTGAACACAGCAAGTAGTCCGTTGTTTATTTTTCTTGAAGAAACTCCGATTACGGTAAAATTAAATCCAAAGAAATATTACAGCAATTCTGTGGTTGAAGGATCTGTTTCTCAAGATTTATTTGAAGCGTACAAAAAAACGAAAGATATAGAAATCAGTAAATTCATTACAGAAAACCCTAAATCTATTGTTACCGCTTATGTTTTGTACAGAAATTGGTCGTATAGATTATCGCCGGAACAAATTAGAGAAAACATCACTTTATTAGATAAAAGTCTGCAAAATACCACTTACGTGAAAGAACTAAAAGACTTGGCTCTTGTTTTGGACGGATTAGCGGTTGGAAAAAAAGCACCCGATTTTACAGCCAACGATCCGCAGGGAAAACCGATTCATTTTTATGAAAATTTAAAAGGTTACACTTTAGTTGATTTTTGGGCTTCGTGGTGCGGACCTTGCCGAAGAGAAAACCCAAATATTGTTGCAGCGTACAAAGAATTTCACGAAAAAGGATTCAACATTATCGGAATCTCTTTAGATAAAAAGAAAGAAAACTGGATTAAAGGAATTCAGGATGATCATTTAACATGGCAGCATGTTTCTGATTTACTTTTCTGGAACAGCGCCGTTGCAAAACTATACGGAATCCGTGCAATTCCTGGTAATTATTTAGTTGATCCAAACGGAATAATTGTAGCCAAAAATCTTCAAGGAGAAGAATTACAAGCGACTTTAAAATCGCTTTTAGGAAATAAAATTTAAGAAAACCCAATCTTGTCATCCAGACGAAGGAAGGATCACACAAGAAAGTGCACACAGAAAAATACAGAATATCAGTTAATTAAAAATGCTAAGGAAATGAATGCTATTGAGACAACAACAGAACCAATTGAGTTAGAGTGTTACTTCTCTAAATTTAGAGAAAACACAGTAGGAATTGATCATACTTTTGAATCGGTTTACGGCGAACAAAATCTAGTTTATGCAGACTGGGTTGCCAGCGGAAGATTATACATTCCGATCGAGGATATAATGCTCAATAAAATTGGTCCAATGATTGCCAATACCCATTCATTTTCAAGTCAGACAGGAAAAACGTCGACTTATGCGTATCAATATGCTAGAGAAACCATTAAAAGATTGGTAAACGCCAATGCATCAGATGTTTTGGTTACAACTGGAACAGGAATGACAGCTGCGTTATCAAAACTACAGCGCATTATGGGTTTGAGAACCACTTATGAAGAAGACAGACCTGTGGTTTTTATTACGCATATGGAACATCATTCGAATCAAGTTCCTTGGTACGAAACGAATGCCGAAGTCGTGATTCTTCCGCCTGACGAAAATAATTTAGTAGATCCAAAAGCACTTTCTGAAGCCATTAAAAAATATGCTGACAGAAGTTTAAAAATTGGTTCGTTTACCGCCTGTTCCAATGTTACAGGAATTATTACGCCTTATCATGAATTGGCTAAAATCATGCATCAAAACGGCGGACTTTGTTTTGTAGATTTCGCCGCGTCTGCGCCTTATGTCAAAATCGATATGCATCCTAAAGATCCAGAACAGCAGTTGGATGCGATTTTCTTTTCGCCTCATAAATTTTTAGGCGGACCGGGAACTTGCGGCGTTTTGGTTTTTAATGAAAAATTGTACCAATCTGATTTTCCAGATAATCCGGGCGGTGGAAATGTAAAATGGACCAATCCGCTGGGAAAATATTGTTACAGCGATGTGATTGAAGTCCGCGAAGACGGAGGAACACCAGGATTTCTGCAAGTGATACGAACGGCTTTGGCTTTGGAACTAAAAGAAAAAATGGGCGTTTCCAACATCAAAAACAGAGAAAAAGAACTGTTAGAACTTTGTTTTGCAAGACTTCAAAAAATAAAAGGTTTGTCTATTTTGGGAGATTTACAAGTAGAACGAATTGGCTGTGTTTCTTTTGTGATTGAAGACATTCATTACAATTTAATCGTAAGACTTTTAAATGACCGTTTCGGTATTCAGGTTCGTGGCGGCTGGTCGTGTGCGAGTACATATGCGCATTATTTGTTCAATATTAATGAAAAGAAATCGGCTGCGATTACCAGCGAATTATTAGATAAAAATCAAACTAATAAGCCGGGCTGGGTTCGTTTGTCACTGCATCCCATTACAACCAATGAAGAACTTTTTTATATCTGCGATGCAATTGAAAAAGTAGCTTTAAATTATAAAAAATGGCAGAAAGATTATCGATATAATCCTGCAGCCAACGAGTTTGAAAATCCAGAAATAAAAGATTCCATTATAAACGAAGTAAAGGAATGGTTTAAGTTTGATTAGTTAGTTGTAAACCTAACAGATAATAAAATCTGTTAGGTTTTTTATTTTAAAATGAATTTTATTAAAGACGTTTTTTCGCTTTGTCTTTAATTTTTTGTTAAGAGCTTTTTTCTGTCTATAACAGGATTTTTTTCTTTTTTATAAGAGAAAGATTGTTATACAAGAAAAAGCTCTTTGTTTTTTACTGCAAATACTCCAAAGCGTTTATTTTAAACTAACTTTTGGTTTTAAATGTTAATAATATGTTTTGTTTTAAGGTGGCTTTATTAATGTAAACGTAACCTTTTCGACCTACCCTCATCTTTAATTTTGGAGACATATAAGAAGAACTCAATACTTTGTATATGTCATTTTTAAAAGAACACGAACATTATCAATACGAAATCATAAAAAGTATCTCGACAGATTCTTGTCATTTGATTTTTCATACCAAAATAATGTATCATGTATAAGAAGTTTACAGACGAAGAACTTGTCGAATTATTAAAGTCTGGAAAAGACACAGCTTTTGATGAGCTTTATTTTAGATACCGCGATATTCTTGTTCGATTTGTTTATTTAAGAATGAAATCAACTGCAATTTCAGAAGAAATTATTCAAGAAGTTTTTACCTCTATTTGGGAACGACGCAAAACGATTAGTATTCAAAAAAGTTTTGCTGCTTACATCTACACTTCTGTGCGCTATATGACTTTAGATTATATAAAATCGCACGCCGTTTCGGACCAATATATTCAAGAAGTTTTAGACAAAAATGTTGTTACTTATTCCAGCCACAACGCAACAGAAGAAGCTATTTATTATGATGAATTGCAAAAAGCTGTTGACGAAGCGGCCGCTTTACTTCCTAAAAAATCAAAAGAAGTTTTTATTCTAAGTCGTTTAAAACATTATACGAATAAAGAAATAGCCGAAGAACTAAATGTATCCATCGAAACGGTAAAGTATCATATTACGTATTCGTTGAAATTTATGCGCACTTATTTGGGCGAATTCAATTAAACGTAAAATTCAAATTAAGGATTTCGCTTTTTTCTTAAAAGAAGCGTAACCTTCGGCGCCTACCCCAAACTACGATTCCTGAGACATACTATTAAAGACATAAAGAAATTATAATGCCTGCAAATTCAAATAACGAAAACAACGAAATCAAAAATTTTTTAGACGGAAAGTATTCTCCGAAAGGACAAGAAATGTGGAATAAATGGTACGATCGTACAGATGATTTTTTTGATAAGATGGAAGTGATTCAATCTGATCGTTCGCAGTTAAAAAAAGAATTAAGAGATATAAAGAAAACCAACAAGGTTATTGCTTTGAATTACAAAAACTGGTCTGTTGCAGCTTCATTGGTTTTCTTAATTGGCCTATCAGTGTTTTTTTACCAGTCATCAAATTCAATTGAAAATAAACAATTGGCAGCAAAATTAGGGGAACATGCTCAAATAAAATTAAGCGACGGAACCCAAATATGGTTAAATGCAGGAAGTGTTTTAAAATATCCAAAAGAGTTTAAAGGAGATACAAGAGAAGTATATCTGTCTGGCGAAGCTTTTTTTGATGTAGCCAAAGACAAAAAACATCCTTTTATTATTCATACCAATAAAATGGATACCAAAGTTCTGGGAACCAGTTTTAATGTCCAGGCTTATCCAGAACAGACTACTCAGGAAGTTTCTGTTTTAACTGGGAAAGTAAATGTAAAATCGACGGTTACAGAAGAAAATGTATATGTTACTCCAGGGCAGAAAGTGGTTTTTAAATCAAACAATAATAAACTTCAGGCTTTTAAAGATATTCCAGTAAATACCATTTCGCTTTGGCGTAAAAATATAATGGTTTTTGAGGAAACACCTCTGCCAGAAGTCGTTGCCACTATAAACCGCAATTATAATGTTGCAATCGAAATCAAAAACAAAAATCTAAATGCTTTAAAGATAAGCGCCTATTTTAAAGAACTTCCTGCCGATCAGGTAATTGGATTGGTGTGCAACATCATCAACGCCAATTACAAAATGGATTCTGGAATTTACAAAATAGAGTAATTCTCTTGGTATTAAAAATAAAACTACGTAGCAGCTAAATAAACAAAAACAATCCAAACTAAATCTAAAAATTATGAATGAAAAACAAAAGCGGTATGCCCACAAGTCTCAGAGCATAAAGGCAGTAGGAATGAAATTATTCCTGTTTATGACTTTGTTTTTTGCGACGCTTACAGCAAACGCCGAAAATGTTGACATTAACAAAAGAGTGACTTTAAAAGTTGAAAATGAAAGTATTAAAAATATTTTCGAAAAAATAGAAAATCAGGTTGATGTGCATTTTATGTACGAAAGCAGCCAGGTAAACGCCAGCCAGAAACTGAGTTTAAAATTGAGTAATGTAACGCTGGAACAGGCGTTGGATAAAATCTGCGGTGCTGCACTTCGATACGAAATTGTGAGCAACAATATTGTAATTAAGAAAAATCAGAAAGCAGGAGATCAAAACAAAATTATTATTTCTGGAACGGTTTACGGTGCAGATGATAATATGCCATTGCCAGGTGTTGGAATTAAAGATAAAGGTTCTAACGCCACTGCAGCAACAGACTTTGATGGAACATTTAAAATGGAAATCAATGCTGCAGAAGCAACACTTGTTTTTTCGTACGTTGGTTATGTAACACAAGAAGTAAAAGTTACAAGTTCACAAACGATTACTGTAAAACTGGCTGCTGATGTAAAACAGCTTCAAGAAGTTGTAGTTATGGGATACGGAAGTGTAAAAAAGAGTGAGGTTTTAGGCGCTGTTGGTTCTGTTTCTATGAAAGAAGCTTCAAGCAGAACGTATAACAATGCTGGAGAATTATTACAGGGAACTGTTGCAGGTGTTACGGTTATCAATGACGGTGGTGACCCAACAGCTTCTCCAACAATTAATATTCGTGGTATTGGATCTTTAAATGCTGAAACGCCGTTAATTGTCTTGGACGGAATTATTTACAGCGGTTCTTTAAACACAATAAACCCAAATGATATTGCGTCTATCAGTGTTTTGAAAGATGCGGCTTCTGCAGCAATTTATGGTGCAAGAGCTTCTGGCGGGGTAATCTTAATTACTTCTAAAAAAGGAGTTTCAGATAAAATTAATGTAAATGTAAATTACCAAGGAGGTTTTCAAAATGTAGCAAAAAAATTGCAGGTTTTAAACGCTGCAGAATATGCTGATGCAATGAATCTTGCAAGAGATAATGCAGGTTTACCAAGAATTCCTGCGTTTGACACTGCATTTGAACCAACAGCAAGAACAACAAAAACAAACTGGATGGACGAAATTTTCCGTACAGGAGAAATTCAGGATTTGTCTCTTTCTGTAAATGGAAAAACAGAAAAATCTAATTTCTTTCTTTCTGGAAGTTATAGAAAAAACGAAGGTATTTTGTTGAATACTTACGGAGAACGTTATACTGCTAGAGCAAATTCTTCTTTCAAATTAGCAGATAATTTTACAATTGGAGAAAATCTATCGTACTCATTAACAAATGGTCAAACGGCTAATACATCAAGTTCGTACACAGGAGCGATCCAGGCAGCAATTTTATATCCGCCAAACGCTACGATTTATAGAGAAGATGGTTCTGGACAGTTTGGTGGTGTTCCAGAAAAATATATTGGTTCTTATGGAGACGTTATTAATCCAGTGGCGTATTTAAAAAGATTAGACAATAAAAATCCAATTTCGACCATTTTGATTAATCCTTATGCAGAATGGGAAGTTATTCCGGGATTAAAATTGAAAACAAACTGGGGTTACACTAGAATTCAGGATAACGCAACAGATTTTACTGTAAAAGTTACAGAGCCAGGAAAAATATTCGATTTTAACAGATTGACTCTTAAAAATTTATCGACTACAGATTTATTGAGCGAGCAGACTATTTCTTATGAGAAATCTTTAGGAAAACACAACTTTAAAGCTTTAGCCGGATATACGTATCAGGAAACTAAAAGAGATTTTTACACAGTTGAAGGAACTGGTTTTGATAACGAAGATCCATCACAACGTTATTTATTAAATGCAAAATTAATTCAACAGACTGCAGCAGGAAGATCAGATGAAATCATTTCTTCTTACGTTGGAAGAATTAATTACGACTTCAATCAAAAATACTTATTGTCTGGAATTGTCCGCCGCGACGGAACTTCAAAATTATTACAAGAAAACCGTTGGAAAGTATATCCTTCTGTTTCTGCAGGTTGGTTAATTTCTGAAGAAAATTTCATGAAAGGTTTAGAACCAATCATCAGTAATTTAAAACTTCGCGCAAGCTGGGGACAAATTGGAAACTTAGGAAACCTTGGGCCATACCAATTTAGTGTGCCTTTGGTACAGACTCAAGCTTTAATTGGCGCAACGCCATCTATCAATTACGGTTATGCAGAGAGCGAATTATCAAACCCTAATTTAAAATGGGAAAGTTCAGAGCAGACAAATATTGGTTTAGATTTTACAATGCTTAATAATAGTTTAGTAGGATCTGTTGATGCTTATGTGAAAAAAAACAAAGACATGTTGGTTCGTGATCAATTGCCTGGAGTTTCTGGAACACCACAAGGAAGAATTGTAAACTCTGGAGATGTAGAAAATAAAGGTATCGAGGTAAGTTTAACGTACCAAAAAACACGCGGCGAATTTAAATTTGACGTTACAGCAAATGCAGGTTTCTTAAACAATAAAATTGTTTCTATTAAAGACGATTTAACTTCGCTGGAGCCTTTAAACTTAAGCAGAGTTCGTAGTTTGCCTTTAGCAAATATCTATCAAGTTGGAAGTCCAGTTGGTGCTTTCTACGGCTATGCTACGGATGGATTATTTCAAAGTAATGCTGAAGCAAAAGCGTATGTAAATGCTAATGGTGTGGCGTATCAGCCAAATGCAGTTGCGGGAGATATTAGATTTAAAGATGAAAACGGCGACGGCGTGATCAATAACAGTGATAGAGTAGTATTGGGAAGTCCGTTTCCTAAAACGACTTACAGCTTAAATGCAAATTTCAGATACAAAGGATTTGATATGAATATCTTTTTCAATGGAGCTGCAGGAAATAGTGTTTTCAATGCTGTAAAACATACGGGTCTAAATGCTTCTTTCCCTGGATATAATTTATTGGCAGATTCTAAAGATGCTTGGTCGCCAACAAATACCAATACAAATGTTCCAGTTCTTTCGTCAACAGACAACAATAATAACTTCGGACGTATTTCTGATTTATTTATTGAAGATGCTTCTTTCTTACGATTGAAAAACGTTTCGATTGGTTATACCGTTAAAGAAAACTGGTTGAACGGAAAAGCAAAACTAAGATTCTTTGTTTCTGGACAAAACTTATTTACAATCACTAAATATTCTGGAATGGATCCTGAGGTTGGTCTTAGAAATTTCGGAATGGATTTAGGAAAATATCCGCTTTCACGTATTTACATGACAGGTGTTAATGCAACTTTTTAAAAAATAAAAAACAATTACAATGAAAAAAATAAGTCTTTTATTATTGAGTTTTGTGCTTTTAATCAGCACTTCGGCTTGTGAAAGTGAACTTGATGTTATACCACAGGGAGCTCCGTCAAGCGGAAATTTCTGGAAAACTCCAGCAGATGCAAAAGCAGGAGTAAATGCAATCTACGCTTTGTATTCTGATGATAATATGTACGGTCGTGGTTTTTTCTGGCTGAACAATGCCAGCGATGATATTGGAACAAAACCAAGACAAAATGCAGAACGTATCAAGAATTTTATTGTAGACGGTGCAGAATCTGACACAAAAGATATTTGGAGAATTCACTACGAAATCATGAAACGTTGTAACGACGTAATTCGTAACCTTCCAAATATTCCTTTGGACGAAAGTACTAAAAAAGGAATGTTAGGAGAAGCTTACTTTAACCATGCTGTAATGCACTTAGAATTGGCTTATCATTATGGAGACGACCGTGCTGGAATTCCAATTCAGGATAGAGAAAATTTTACAAATGTATATGTTCCTCGTGCAAAAAATGTGGCAGAAAATTATGCTTACATCGCAGCCGATTTAATCAAAGCAGCCGATTTATTGCCATACTTTGATCAGCTTACGCCAGACAATTACGGGCGCGCTCACAAAACTGCAGCTTGGGCTTATTTGGTTCGTACGTATTTGTATGCTAAAGATTGGGACAATGCTATAAAATATGCCAATATGATTGTAGCAAGCGGGAAACACAAACTGCTTGACAATTTTGAAGATGTATTTAAAATTAAAAATAACTGGTCTTCAGAATATATCTGGTCAGTAACTTCAAGTGCAGAAAATACTTCTTTAGGATCTATTTTTCCAGGAGTTTGTTTAGAAGATAAAGGCTGGGGAGTTTACAACGGCTGGGGAAATTTTTATCCAACAAAAGAATTATTTGATACTTATGATGTAAACGATAAAAGACGTAGCGCTACGATTTTACAAAAAGGAGACAAGTTTGTTTATTTTGGAGAAGAAGTAACTTTTAACGAAGGAAAACATATTGTAAGTTCAAGTAACAGAACAGGTTATCAGTTTAAAAAATACATGGAGCCATTTAGTTATCCAAAAACAGGTTCTGGTGCTGTAGATATTCGTTATGTAAATGCAAACGGAGATAAACCTTCAACAGCTTTAAATGTACCTCTTCTGCGTTATGCTGATGTGATTTTGATGTTAGCGGAAGCGAAATTAATGAAAGGACAAAATGCAGATACAGAAATCAATATGATTCGCCACCGTGCAGGTCTTACTGATATTTCGGGTGCAACTTTAACCGATTTAAAAAGAGAAAGAAGATGCGAATTGGCAGGAGAATGGACAGATCGCCATTTTGATTTAGTACGTTGGGGAGATGCTAAAGAAACATATGCAAAACCATTACACCACTATAACGGAAGCGTAATTTATCCTGCTCGTAATTTTAATCCTGCGATTCACCATGTATGGCCAATACCACCAGACGAAATTGCAGTAAGTAAAGGAATGCTTACTCAAAACCAAGGCTGGTAATATAATTTCATTTGTGTTTTTTTAGTTTTTACGCCGCAGTCTTTTTGTCGGAAGGCTGCGGTCGTAAAAAAAATAAAGTTTGCAAACCCCATTTCTGCTAAAGTTACCTTCAGCTTTAAAAAGAATAAAACTCATTTTCGATGAAAAAAATAATCACCCTTTTTTGCCTTCAATTTTGCCTTTATGCACAATCACAGGAATATAGTTCTTCAAATATTCATTCTCATAACGATTACGAAAGCAAACTTCCATTTTATGGTGCGTACTCTAATGAAACCGGCGTTATTGAAGCCGATGTTTTTTTAGTAAATAACGAATTGTTTGTAGCGCACACTTCTAAAGAAATTGCTTCTTATAATACCTTAAAAAGTCTTTATTTAGAACCACTTTCGGCTAAATTAAAAACGCTGCAGGGAAAAGCTTACCCAAGCAATAAACCTTTGATTTTAATGATCGATATCAAGTCAGATGCCGATTCGACTTTAAAAATGATTGTGCAGCAGTTAAAAACATATCCAGATATTATTTCGAATAAAAATATCAAAGTCGTTATTTCTGGAAACAGACCTTTGCCATCGCTTTGGACAGCGTATCCAGATTTTATTTATTTTGACGGAAGACTGAACGAAAACTACACAGCAGATCAATTGGCGAGAGTTGAAATGATCAGCGAAGATTTGCATGAAATTACGGTTTGGAACGGAAAAGGTGTTTTGACACAGCCAGATGCAGAAAAAATTCAGGCGATTATCACAAAAGTTCACGGTCAGAATAAAAAGGTAAGATTTTGGGCAACGCAGGATAACGTGAATACCTACATGACGCTGATGAATCTAAAAGTTGATTTTATTGGAACAGATAAAGTGGCAGAATTAACACAGTTTATCAATAATATCAAAACAACATTTTACCAGAATACGGAGTTTCATAAGGCGTATGTTCCTAAAAACGTTTTCAAAAGCAAACGTCCAAAAAATGTTATTCTTTTAATTGGCGACGGAATGGGTTTAGCGCAGATTTATTCTGGATATACTGCCAACAAAGGTCAATTGAGTTTATTCAATATTTCAACTCAAGGATTTTCGATTACTAAATCTTCTGATAGTTACATCACCGATTCTGCCGCAGGAGCAACGGCAATGGCAACAGGACACAAAACAAACAACCGTTTTATAAGCGACGACGAACAAGGAAAACCATTAGAATTAATAACACAGCAGTTGGCTAAGAAAAACTATAAAACGGCTATAATTTCTGCAGGTAATATTACAGATGCAACTCCGGCGGCTTTTTACGCGCATCAGCCTGAAAGAAGTTTTAGCGAACCAATTGCAAATGATTTCCTTTCAAATCCTTCTGATATTTTAATTGGCGGCGGACAAAAAGAATTTACAGTTAGAAAAGATGGTAAAGATTTGTCTAAAGCATTGATTGAAAAAGGCTATACGTTTTCAGATAAATTTTCAAGTTTAGATACCATCAAAAATAACCGATTTGTAGTTTTAGAAGATGCTGCGGTTGTTTCTATGAAAAATGGAAGAGGAGATTTTTTGACTAAATCTTTAGCGAAAGCGACAACTACATTTTTAAAAACAAAAAATCCGTTTTTTATTATGGCAGAAGGCGCACAAATCGATTACGGCGGACATCAGAATAATGTAGAATATGTGGTTCGCGAAATGCTAGATTTTGATAAATTGGTTGGGCAGGCAATGGAATTTGTAGATAAAAATCCGGAAACCCTTTTAATTGTTACAGCCGATCACGAAACAGGAGGATTATCTCTAATTGATGGAAGTATTGAAAAAGGTTACGTTCACGGAAGTTTTAGTACAAACGATCATACTGCTATTCCTGTTCCTGTTTTTGCTTATGGTCCTGGAGCAGAAAAGTTTATGGGAGTTTATCAGAATACTGCAATCTATGAGAAAATAATGGAAGCTCTTTTGACAAAGTAATTTTTTAATAGAATTAATTAAGGAAACCGCAATATTAAAATTAGATTGCGGTTTTTTTATGGTTTGAAGTAATTATAAAAACTTCAATAAAGATCTTAAAAACTTTTTATATTTGAGAGAGATTAAGCTTTAAAAGCAAAGTTGAAATTTCAATATTAATTAAAGTACTTTATGAAGATATTTTTTACTAGAACATTCTTGTTTTTACTGTTTTTGACTTTTTTTTCCTGTGAAACTAAGAAACAAAAACCAGAATCTAAACCTTATAAAGCCGGCGTAATTTTGTCTTTTGATGATGCATATGTCGACGAATGGGCAGAAGCCGACGCGGCCTTGAAAAAATATGGTTGGAGAGCTACTTTCAATGTTTGCAGAATAGATTCGATTGGTGCGCCAGAGATAAAAAAACTGCTTCAAATGCAAAGTGCAGGACATGAAATTGCAGGACATGGTTATCATCATTATAATGCCGTAAAATTTGTTAAGCAAAATGGAATCCAAGCGTATATGGATCAAGAAATATATCCGATGATTGCTTCCATGAAAAAAAAATCTTTTAAGGTTACTTCGTTTGCCTATCCTTACGGAGAGCGATCTGACGAATTGGATAAAGCTTTATCAAAAGAGTTTAAAATTATTAGAGGAAGAGCTTTTGGCGGTGAATCACCAGACAAACAAGACAGTTATTTTAATAATTCAAAAATTGTGTTTGCTTTTGATATCGATAACAGTCACATTCATTTCAGTATTCCGTATCTTTTAGAACTACTGGATTATGCTAAAAAGAACAACAAAATTTTGATTCTCTGCAGTCATAAACCAGTTAAAAATGTCACAGAAAATTATCAGACAAAAATAGAAACTTTAGAATTTGTCTGCAGATACATGAAACTTAACGGACTTCAATTTTACACTTTGTCAGATTTAGATAATTTACTGCCTCAAGACCAATAAATTTCTTATTTCAACTTTGGTAAAAGGCATAAAAGGCAATGCCAAAAGTAATGCGTAATACGTTGTAAATGCTTTATTAATTAAGTATATTCGCTTTAACAAAAAAAGCAGTGAGTGTAGCAATTCACTTTGCCAAAAACAATCGAAATAAAATAGTTCGATGCTTTTTTATACTTAATTGAAAATATGGAGTTAACAGAAAATCAAGATTTATTTCAAACTGTTTTTAATTCAACAGCAAATGGCATTGCCGTTATCAAGTCTGTTTATACTAATGAAGGAGAAATAAACGATTTTGCGATCCTATTTTTAAATTCCTACATCCTCAAGCAGATAAATACTGCAGCGTATGAACATAAGCGCTACACCGAACTTTTCCCGGGTGTAAAAGAAAACGGAATTCTTGAAAAATTTATTCATACCGCTTCAACGGGTATTTCAAATGATTTTGAATCAAAATATAGTGCTGCAGGTTTAAAATACTGGTATCGATTTGCCATTGTAAAACAAGGTGACTTATTGATTGTTACTACCGAAGATATTACGAAAAGAAAAAAGAAAGAAATCACACTTAAAAATGCATTAGAGGATGCAGAAAAACAAAAACGATTTTATCATTCTATTGCCAATACAACTCCAGATTTAGTCTACGTATTTGATCTCTCTTATAAATTTACTTACGCCAACAAAGCGCTGCTTTCTATGTGGGGAAAAACCGCAGAAGATGCCATTGGTAAAGGATTAAGAGAAAACGGATATGAAGAATGGCATGCCGTAATGCATGAAAGAGAGATTGACGAAGTAGTATCATCCAAAAAAAATATTAGAGGTACAGTATCTTTTCCTCACGCCGAATTTGGAACCCGAGTTTACGATTATATTTTTGCACCAGTTTTTAATGAAGAGGGTGAGGTAGAAGCCATTGCTGGAACTACGCGTGATATTACAGAAATAAAACAATCAGAAGAAAAACAACTTTTAGCCACAAAAAAACTAGAAGAAAGTGAAGCTACTTTAAAATCGATGATTGACCAGACGCCGTCGCCAACTTTAGTTTTAATGGGAGACGATTTGCTAATTAAACAGATCAACAAACCTATGTTGGACATGATTGGCAGAGGAGATGAAATCATCGGAATTCCATTGATTGATGTTTTGCCAGAATTAAAAGGTCAGTATGTTTGGACTCAGGTTCAAAATGTTTATAACGAAGGAATTCCTTTTGATCAAAGCGAAGTTTTGGTACAGCACAATCGTACTGGAGAAAAACGAGATTACTACTATAATCTTGCCTATCGTCCGCTAGTTGAAGGTTCTAAAATAACGGGAATGATTCAGGTTGCCGTTGATGTTACCGAACAAGTGGTGGCCCGAAAAAAAATGGAAGAGAGTGAAAATCGATTCCGCGTTCTTATCAATGCTTCTTCAGATTTTGTTTATCGCATGAATGCAGATTGGACCGTCATGAAAAACTTGGAAGGAAATGATTTTCTTTCTAACGATGAAGATCTAATTTTTAACTGGATTGATAAATATATTTATTTTGAAGATCAAGAAAAAGCATTAAAACTGATTGCTCAGGCCATTGAAAAGAAAGGTACTTTTGAAATGGAGCATCGGGTTTTAAGATCTGATGGTTCTATAGGGTGGACATTTTCAAGAGCAATTCCGATATTAGACGATCACAACAATATTATTGAATGGTTTGGCGCTGCCGGCGATATTACTTCGCAGAAAGAAGTACAGCAGATTATTAAAGACAGCGAAGAAAAATTTAGACAACTAGCCGATCTTGTACCGCAGGTAATGTGGACAGCACAGCCAGATGGTTATGTAGATTATTTCAATAAGCGCTGGTACGAATACACAGGTTTGCAAGAAACCAAATTTGGAGATCAAAGCTGGGCCCCAATGTTACATCGTGATGACGTAATGACCGTGCTGGAAACTTGGCATGAAAGCGTTCAAAAAGGTACTAGTTATCAGCTTGAATTTAGATTGGAAAATAAAAACACAGGAGAATATCGCTGGTTTTTAAGTAAAGCGCTTCCTATTCGGGATAAAAATGGCGTGATTGTAAAATGGTTTGGAACTTGCACAGACATTCACGAACAAAAAACAATAACCGAAAAACTTGAAAGTTTAGTTGCTGATAGAACCAAAGAATTACAGCGTTCAAATGAAGATTTGCAGCAGTTTGCTCACGTTGCATCTCACGATCTAAAAGAGCCTGTGCGTAAAATTAAAACCTTTACCAGCAGATTAGAAGAACATCTTGAAGGAAAATTAGACGATGCAGCTTCGAGATATATTGGAAGAATCCATGTAGCGGCAGATCGTATGTTTAATATGATTGACGGCGTGTTGATGTATTCTAAAATCAATGCTAATTTGCAAAAAGCGACTATAGTTGACCTTAATGAAGTGCTGAAAAACATTGAAACCGATTTAGAGGTTTCTCTTCATAATACAAATGGAGAAATTCATTATAATGATCTTCCAAAACTAGAAGGAGCTTCTGTATTGCTTTATCAGCTTTTCTATAATTTAATCAATAATTCTATTAAATTTGCTAGAAAAGGAACACCGCCTGTAATCGTAATTTCGTCTAAGGTAATGATCATGGAAGATCTAACAGCTGCAGCTTTAATTACAGTTGAGGATAACGGAATTGGTTTTCAAGATGAACAGTCGGCACAGATATTTGAAACTTTTACAAGATTGAATTCTAAAGATGCTTATGAAGGAACAGGTTTAGGATTATCACTTTGTAAAAAAATAGTAGAGCGCCACGGAGGAAATATAACAGCAGTTGGCCGACCTCATGCAGGAGCAGTTTTTACAATAAAATTACCACTAAAGCAGCAAGAAAAAGGAATATAAGTATGAAGAAGAAAATAATTTTATTGGCTGACGACGACACGGACGATACCGAAATGTTTTGTGAGGCGCTAGAAGAAATAAGCGAAAACATAATCTGTCATTGTGCAGTAAATGGAAGTGAAGCGTGGAAAATACTTAATGAACTTACTGAAAAGCCACAGCTGATTTTTCTTGATTTAAATATGCCGATAATGAATGGCTGGGATTGTCTCAAACTCATAAAAAATGATGATCGTTATAAAGACATTCCCGTAATTATGATTTCTACTTCTTCGCATAAAAATGATATCGAAACCGCTTCAAATTTAGGATGTTTGTGTTATTTAGTGAAGCCAAACAGCTTTAAGGATTTAAAGCATTTGCTATATGAAATCACCTCTAATCTTGAAAATAATTTAAAAGACATTCTGATAAATTTAAAGCAAAGTGGTTCTAAACATATCTTTATTTGCGAAGACGAACGAAGAAATTAAAAGCGCCCTATTGGGTTTTAGATTATTCTTTTTTAAGCTCAAGCTGGACTTTAAATTTTCCGTAATAAGGATTGTCAGCCATTTGAGAATGACCGATAACTAAAATATAGTTTCCCTTTTGCTTGATTGGCATTTGTAAATCCATTCCAAACGGACCATCTGAAGATTTGTCTGGAAAAATAATTTGATTGAAACGAATGTTTCCTTTACCCAAATCTGGAATTATTGCAGCTTTAAGTTCGCTAGAATCTTCATTTTTAAATTTAAGATAGACTCTTGAATTTATAGAATCTATAGTGCCTTCTGCTATAAATATATTTTTTTCATCAGGAAAATCCATAGCAATCGTATCTCCTGATTGTGTATTCTCTTTCTTGACTTCCTGTTTAGCAATTGGCGTTGCAGGTTCAACAGCAGCAGAATTGTTTTCCTTTTTTTGGCAGGAAAAAAATAAAACAGGGATTAAAAGTAGAAATAAATTTTTCATAAAAATATTTTTAGCTGATCATTAAAAAACTTCCAGGCGTTTCTTCGTTTTTATCATATTCTCCTTTTAGCTTTTCATCTAGATCTTCTTCTTCATATTCAGAATCGAAATCTTCTTCAAGTTCATCTTTCAGTTCTCCAAGCTCTAAATGAAGATGCTGGCGATTCGTTAATTCTTTTGAAAAACTACCTTCCAGATAGTAGTCATCATAGTTTAATAAAAGCTGCTCCTCGTACGAATTCATTTCTCCGTCAAATTCATTGTAAGTGTAGTTTTCGAATCTCATAGTAATCAAATTAAAAGTGAATAAATACTATCTAATATTGCAATTAGATTATTTTAAAAGTACATCAGCAATCAATTAATTATTTTATATGATTTTGGGGAAGCGTTGTCAAATTTTCATATTAGGGATGGAAATAATAGGAGGAGGAATGAAAGAAATTTTCAACCAAAAAACAAAAAGCCTGTAAACATTAAGTTTACAGGCTTTTTTGTGGAGTCGCCGGGAATCGAACCCGGGTCCAAACAAGCAATTAAAGAGCTTTCTACACGTTTATTCCCTGATTAGATTTTCGATG
>NZ_CAMLIX010000095.1 GCF_946479975.1 uncultured Flavobacterium sp. | reverse complement strand
GTTCCTTTTAAAGACGGAAAACCTTCGGGAAAACCAGAAGATTTTTTAACTGGTTTTATTTCTGATGAAAATAAAGCAGAAGTTTACGGACGTCCAGTTGCAGTAACCGTTATGAATGACGGATCGCTATTAGTGAATGATGATAGTGGTAATACGATTTGGAAGGTAACTGCGAATAAATAATTAATTCTTTTAACCACAAATTACACAAATTTCCGCAAAAATTAATTTGTGTGAATTTGCGCAATTTGCGGTTAATAAATATTTTCATTTTTAATATCCAAATCCCTAAATATTTTAAACACATAGAGACATAGATTTTTTAGTATTAAAGTTGATTTTAAGAAGACTCGTTTACACATTCTGATGTTTCAGGACTATGTGAATTTAAATAAGTGAAACGCCTTTTTTGCCTCAATCAATTCTATGTTTCTATGTGTTAAAATTAAATTCCAAAATTGTAATTAAAATTTATGCTTTTAAAAAAATACGGTTTTCTTATTCTTGTGTGTATGGTTTTGCAAAGCATAACGGCACAAGAAAAAGAAGTCCAAAATATTGATTCGGTTAAAACTCAAAAACTGAATGAAGTATTAATAAGTCCGCTTCATATTAATCGGGATTTGCAAAACAGTCCAGCTTCGATTGGCATTTTATCCGAAAAAGAATTACTTCGAAATAATACTACAGACATAAGCAATGTCATTAACACTATTCCCGGTGTTTTTATGCAATCTTCTAATATTACGACAACCCGAATTTCGATTCGCGGAATTGGCGCGCGAACTCCTTATGGAACCAATAAAATCAGAGCCTTTTATGGAAGCATTCCGTTGACTTCTGGAAACAGCGAAACGGTAATTGACGATATTGATCTTCAGAACATCAATCAAATAGAAATTATAAAAGGGCCGCTTTCGAGTGTTTATGGCGCTGGATTGGGCGGAGCAATTTTGATTTCTCCTCAAACCTTAAAAAAAGAAAATTATCAGGCTGAAGTCAGTTCTGTTTTTGGTTCTTACGGATTATTGAAAAACAGAATAAGTTTTGATTTGAATGAAAAAAGTTCTTCTCTAAATCTGAGTTATCATAATTTAAAAACCGACGGCTGGCGACAAAATAGCGCTTATAATCGCGAAGGAATTACGCTTGGCGGCGAATTATTCCGAAAGAAAAACAGCAAGCTGACTTATTTTTCGAATTACACTTACGTGAAAGCATACATTCCGAGTTCGATTAACAAAACGACTTTCGAAAATAATCCGCAGGCGGGCGCACCGACTTGGGTTGCTTCACAAGGTTATAAAGAATACAAATCGACTTTGGGCGGATTGGCGTATGATTTTAAAATTAACGATCATTTGAGTAATTCAACTTCGATTTTCCTTAATTATAAAGACAGCAACGAACCGCGTCCTTTTGATGTTTTGCGCCAATATACTTTTTCTTCGGGCGTACGAACTCAATTTTCTGGTGATTTTAAAATCGGAAAAATCAAGAATGAATTTATCGGCGGAATTGAATATTTCAGAGATACTTACAGCGGTAATACTTTTGAAAATTTGTATCAGCAAAATAATGGAAACGGAAGTCTGCAAGGCGATCAGCTTTCGGCAACCGATCAGAAAAGGCATTTTTATAATGTTTTTTCGCAAATTAGAACTTTGCTTTCGGACAGATTTGAGATTCAGGCAGGTTTAAATTATAACAAAACCAAATTTGAACTTCAGAATGATTTTTCCGCTTCCGCGAATAATCCGATGAAAGATTATAGTTATGATGGGATTTTTTCGCCACAGTTTTCTTTTTTGTTCAAGCCAAATGAAATTCAGACATTTTACTTTTCTGCAAGCCGTGGATTTTCTCTTCCTGCGACTGAAGAAACCTTAACAAGTACAGGAAATATCAATCAGAACATAAAGCCAGAAACGGGATATAATTTTGAATTGGGAAGTAAAATGCATCTTTTCAGAAAAAAATTATATGCAGAAGTTGCAATTTATCGAATGGAAATTAAAGATTTATTGGTCGCCAAAAGAATTGGAGACGATCAATACGAAGGTGTAAATGCCGGAAAAACGTTTCATGAAGGAATCGAAATTGCATTGAAACACAATTGGACAATCAATCGAAGTTTTAATTTAAATTCATACATCAGAACATCAATCGGAAATTATGAATTCAAGGAATTTGTAGATAACGGAAATGATTTTTCTGGAAACAAATTAACTGGAGTTCCTGCCAATACGGCGAGCGCAGGTTTTAATTTCAATACCAATTCAGGATTTTATTTTTCAGCCGATTTCCAGTTCACAGATAAAATTCCGATGAACGATTCAAATGCTAATTTTTCTGATTCTTATTCTTTATTGAATTTAAAAACAGGTTATCAATTTGAAATTTTATCGGGTTTAACAACACATCTCGATGCGGGAATTAATAATGTGACCAATGAAAAATATGCTTCGATGATTTTGACCAACGCAACAGGTGTAGGAAATGCGCAACCCAGATTCTATTATCCCGGTTTACCAATAAATTACTACGGAATTATCTCATTAAATTATGTATTTTAGCTAAGTATTTAAATACCGCTAGAACGATGCCGTCTGAATTACAAAAAAAACTGGATTACGTTAATGCTTATAGAGAAAACCGTCTAAAAGCAGCGCAGGATGTTTTGGAGAATCCTAATCTTTTTGGCGAATTGATTTCCATTTGTTTCTCACCCGAAAATAAAAACCATCATAAAGCCTGCTGGATTTTAGAGTTTGTTTCTTACGAAGAATTGCTTTGGCTGCAGCCTCATCTTGATTTTTTCTGTTCGAATTTGAAAATTTTAAAAGATGAAAGTTCGATTCGTCCAATTGCAAAAGTGGTTCAGCTTTTGGTAAAATCACATTACAAGAAAAACGAAAACTGCATTAAACTTTCTGAAGAAAATCTTCAAAATTGCATAGAAGCGTCTTTTGATTGGTTAATTAATGATGTAAAAGTGGCTACAAAAGCCTATTCAATTAGAACTTTATTCATTTTAGGAAACTACTACGACTGGATTCATCCCGAATTAAAAGTTATAATTGACAAAGATTTTGGAGATCATTCTGCCGCTTACAAAGCTGTCGCTAAAGAAGTTTTGAAGAAAATAAAATAGGTTTTGTTTGCCACAGATTAAAAGGATTCAAAATGATTTTATACTTTGTTTTTTTGCAACGAATTACACTAATTTCCACTAATTAATTTACTTGAAAAAATTCGTGCGAATTTGTGTAATTCGTGGCAACTTAAAAAAATCATTTTGAATCCTTTTAATCAGTGGCAAAACTTTAAAATACAATTCGTGAATTCGTGGCGAAAAACTAAATTTTGGCTAAAAAAAGATTAAAAAGTATCTTTGCAAAAACACAACTCAAAATGAATTATTTTTCTTCTGATTTTAAATTAGGAATATTAGGCGGCGGACAATTAGGTAAAATGCTTTTGTTCGACACTAGAAAATTTGATATACAAACTTACGTTCTTGATCCAAGCGACGAAGCGCCTAGCAAAATTGCTTGTAATAAATTCTTTCAAGGTGATTTAATGGATTATGATACGGTGTATAATTTCGGAAAACAAGTCGATGTTTTGACTTTCGAAATCGAATTGGTTAACCTTGAAGCTTTAACGCAATTAGAAAACGAAGGTCTAAAAGTATATCCATCTCCAAAAACCTTAAAAGGAATTCAGAATAAAGGTGTTCAAAAGCAGTTTTATACCGAAAATAACATTCCAACTGCACCATTTGAAAGATTTGAAAATTTAGAAAATCTAAAAACTGCTGTCACATCGAGCGGAGTCGAGATGCCTTTTGTATGGAAATGCTCTGAATTTGGATATGACGGAAATGGTGTAAAAGTAATTCGCCAGATTTCAGATTTAGAGAATCTTCCAAATGTAGAATGTATTGCTGAAACTATGGTTCCGTTCAAAAACGAATTGGCGGTAATTGTAGTTAGAAATCCATCAGGAGAAATTAAAACCTATCCGGTTGTAGAAATGGAATTTCATCCAGAAGCGAACCAAGTAGAATATGTAATCTGCCCGGCTAGAATCGACGAAAAAGTAGCTGAAAAAGCTAGAGCAATTGCTTTAAACGTTTCTGAAAAATTCAATCATGTTGGACTTTTAGCAGTTGAAATGTTCCAAACCAACGAAGACGAAATTTTGGTAAACGAAGTAGCGCCACGTCCGCACAATTCAGGTCATTATTCTATTGAAGCAAGTTATACTTCACAATTCGAAAATCATTTACGCGCCATTTTAGATCTTCCGTTAGGAAACACCTACAGCAAAGTGGCTGGAATTATGGTCAATTTAGTTGGTGCCGAAGGTCATTCTGGAGATGTGGTCTATGAAAACATCGAAACCATTTTAGGATGGAATGGTGTAACTCCTCATATTTACGGTAAAAAACAAACGCGCCCTTTTAGAAAAATGGGTCACGTTACGATTGTAAATGAAAATATGCAGGAAGCAAGACGAATTGCTGAAGAAGTTAAGAATACTATTCGAGTTATTAGTAACTAGTCCCTAGAAGTTAGTCCGTAGTCGAACTTTTCTTAACTTAAACAAAAACATTACAAATGGGATTTCTGGATTTTTTTGATTTACTCGATAATGCTTCAAAGGCAGGTGAAATTCCAAATTTAATTAAAACTTATTTTGAAAAGTTTACAGATAGAAATGAATATTTAGGTGAACGAATAAGAGGTTTCATTTCATTCCTGTTATTGTTGTCGGTATTAATCGCAGTGGCTTTTGGAATTGTATTTTTGATATATAAATTATTAAATCGTATTTAAATAAATAATTTCAGATTCAGTTTATCAACTTTAAACTTTAAACTTTAAACTTTAAACCTGAAACAAAACACAACAAAAAAATGAGCAAAGTAGCTATTATAATGGGAAGCATCTCAGACATGCCAGTTATGCAGGATGCAATCGACATATTAAAACAATTCAATATTGAAGTTGAAGTAGATATCGTTTCGGCACACAGAACGCCAGAGAAATTATTCGATTTCAGCAAAAATGCACACAATCGCGGGATTTCGGTAATTGTTGCCGGCGCGGGCGGTGCAGCACATTTACCTGGAATGGTGGCTTCAATGTCTCCGCTTCCTGTAATTGGAGTTCCAGTAAAATCAAGCAATTCGATTGATGGTTGGGATTCTGTTTTATCAATTTTACAAATGCCTGGCGGAGTTCCTGTTGCAACTGTAGCTTTAAACGGAGCAAAAAATGCTGGAATCTTAGCTGCGCAAATCATTGGAAGCCACGACAAAAAAGTTTTAGATACAATTATTGCTTATAAAGAAGAATTGAAAGCTGCGGTGAATAAAGCGGCTGAAGGATTGAAAAAGTAATTTCACAGAGATACACGAAGAAGCACAGAGAACACAAAATTTTGTGAATCTCTGTGTTTTTATTTTTGTAAATTTTTGTGAAATACTCTAACTCCGAATTATTAACTATTCCTTATAAAAATTCTCAAAGAAAAACTTAACTTTGAGAAAAAAGCAAAATGAACATTCAAACTTCTAAAATAGAGTTGGCTAAAATTGTTTTAGACATTGATAATCCCGACTTGATTCAGGAAATTGTTGATTTTATCCAATCCAAAGAAAATCTTTCAGAAGAGCAGAAAACTAAGATTAACGAGGCCATTTATTCTTTAGAAAACAATGAAGGAATCCAACATGATGTTGTTATGGAGGAAACCAGAAATCGTTATTCTAAATATTTTAAATAATGAATGTCATTTGAGCTCCGCAAGCTAAAAAAGACTTTTGGAACAACATTGATTACTTGGAAGCAGAATGGTCTGAAAAAGTTGCTTTAAATTTCATTGAAAAAGTAAATACCACGATTACACTTTTACAAAATGACAATGTTTTATTTATCAAAACGAATTACAAAAGCGTTTATAAAATTGTCATCACCAAACACATTTCACTTTTTTACCGAATCGAAAACAACAACTTAGAACTACTTCGTTTTTGGAATAATTTTCAGAATCTCGAGAAATTCAAACTATGATTTTCTAATTTATATTTTTAAACATTATATTTTAAAATGAGCGTATTAACACAACATTTCAATACTAAACATAACACCGCACCTTTTTCGCAAATTAAAATCGAAGATTACGTTCCGGCTTTTCAGGAAGGAATTGTTTTAGCTAAAGCTGAAATTGATGCGATTGTAAATAATCCAGACGCACCGACTTTTGAAAACACAATTGTAGCGATGGATTTCTCAGGCGATATTTTAGATCGTCTTTCTAGTGTTTTCTTCAATTTGAATTCGGCTGAAACGAATGACGAAATGCAGAAAATTGCTCAGGAAGTTTCGCCTTGGCTTTCAGAATTTGGAAATGACATTCGCTTAAATGCAGAATTGTTTGCACGCGTAAAAGCCGTTTACGATCAAAAAGAGAGTTTAAATCTCAACGCAGAACAAACGACTTTATTAGATAAAAAATACAAAAGTTTCTCCAGAAACGGAGCTAATTTGCCAGAAGACAAGAAAAACCAATTAAGAGAAATCGACAAAGAACTATCAAAATTGAGTTTACAATTTGGCGAAAATGTTTTGGCAGAAACAAACAACTTCGAATTGCACTTAACTGATGAAAAAGATTTGTCAGGTTTACCGGAAGGCACAATCGAAGCTGCAAGATTATTAGCTAAAAACCAAGAAAAAGAAGGTTGGATTTTTACTTTAGATCATCCAAGCTACGTTCCATTTATGACTTATGCTGATAATCGTGAATTGCGTAAAAAAATGGCAATTGCTTTTGGGGCAAAAGGTTTCCAGAACAATGAATTCGACAATCAGGAAAATGTTCTAAAAATTGCAAAATTGCGTTTTGAAAGAGCAAATTTGTTAGGCTATAAAACACACGCTCATTTTGTTCTGGAAGAAAGAATGGCCGAAAGTCCAGAAAAAGTATTTTCTTTTTTGAATGATTTATTAGCAAAAGCAAAACCGGCAGCGCAAAAAGAGTTTGCTGAATTAATCGCTTTCGCAAAAGAATTAGACGGAATCGAGCAACTTGAAAAGTGGGATGGCGCTTATTATTCTGAAAAATTAAAACAGCAGCTTTTTAATTTAGATGACGAAAAACTAAAACCTTATTTTCAATTAGAAAAAGTTTTAGACGGCGCTTTTACGGTTGCTAAAAAATTGTATGGACTGACTTTTACCGAAGTTTTTGATATTGATAAATACCACGAAGAAGTATCGACTTACGAAGTAACAGACTCTGCAAATAATTTAGTTTCGATTTTCTACGCTGATTTCTTCCCAAGAAAAGGAAAAAGAAACGGTGCTTGGATGACTTCGTTCAAACATCAATATAAAAAAGACGGCGTAAACGAAAGACCGCATATTTCGAACGTTTGTAACTTTACAAAACCTACGGAAACAAAACCATCATTATTGACTTTTAATGAAGTAACGACTTTATTCCACGAATTCGGTCACGGGTTGCATGGAATGTTGGCGGACACGGTTTATCCAAGTTTATCTGGAACTTCTGTTTATTGGGATTTCGTAGAATTACCAAGTCAGATTATGGAAAATTGGTGTTACGAGCCGGAAGCTTTGGCTTTGTTCGCAAATCATTACGAAACGGGAGAAATTATTCCGATTGAATATGTTCAGAAAATAAAAGAAAGTGCGAGTTTCCAAGAAGGTTTAGCAACACTGCGCCAGTTAAGTTTCGGATTGTTGGATATGGCTTGGCACGGACAAGATCCAACGAACATAACCGATTTGAAAACTTTCGAAACAGAACAATTTGCTAACACGCAATTATATCCAGACGTGAAAGAAAATGCAATGAGTACTGCTTTTTCACATATATTCCAAGGCGGCTATTCTTCTGGATATTACAGTTATAAATGGGCTGAAGTTTTAGATGCTGATGCTTTTGAATACTTTCAGGAAAACGGAATTTTCAACGAAGAAATAGCGAAGAAATTTAAAGACAATGTACTTTCTAAAGGAGGAACAGAACATCCGATGACTTTATACAAACGTTTCAGAGGGCAAGAGCCAAAACCTGAAGCTTTGTTGAAAAGAGCGGGACTTTTGTAATTTTAGATTTCTGATTGTAGATTTTAGATTAAATTCTTAATGCTATAATTTTAGATTAAACCGAAGCTTACGCTTCGGTTTTTTTTATCATTTTGTCTGCGAATAAATTTGGTTATCTTCGTGTTTTAAATCTACAAATACAAGCCGTGAAAAAATATTTCAAAATAGCGCTTTATCTTGCCATTATCGGATTGGTTGCCATTGTTTCTATCAATTATTACGTAAAATCTTCAACTAAAAAGCACATTCACTATTCAATCAAAAAGTTTCCTAAAAATGATGTCGGGATTATTTTTGGTGCGGGAATTAACGGAAATCAGCCAAGTAAATATTTAAAAGACCGACTTGATGCAGGAATTATGCTTTGGAAAGCAAAACGTATTAATAAAATTCTGCTTTCTGGAGATAACGGTCGTGAAGAATATGATGAATTAACCGTAATGAAAAATTATTGTTATGCGCACGGCGTTGACACAACCAAAATTTTTATTGATTATGCCGGTTTTGATACATATTCGACAATGTATCGCGCGAAGCATATTTTCAAAATAAAAAAGGCAACTTTAATTTCACAAGAATATCATTTGAATCGTGCGATTTACATCGGAAATAAATTGGGTATAAAATCAGCTGGTTACTCTGCTAATAAAGGAGAATATTTAGGCTATAATTATGTTCAGTTTAGAGAATGTCTTTCTAGATGTAAATCATTCTTTGATGTTTTGAGAAATCGTGAACCGAAGTTTTTAGGGGGAGAGATTAATATTAATGGAGAATCTAATTATTCTAAAGACGATAAGCGATAATATCACTCCTTCTCATGTTTAGTTCAAAATCTCTTCGTGTTTTACAATATATGATATTGCTTCTTTTACAATTTCATTTAAATTCAAACCTTTTCTAACAGCTAAAAGAGCTATTTTTTGATGTAATTCCTGAGAAACACGTACATTAAAGGAACCTTTATAAGTTTTATCCGGGACTTTATTTAATAATTTGCATGTCTCTAAATAATCTTCAACAGCTTCTTTAAAAGACTTTTCCAATTCAATAACAGAAGAACCTTCAAAGGTTACTAAATCGTTTATACCCTGAATTTTTCCAAAGAAAATTTTGTCATCTGCAGAAAATTCCAATGTTCCAATGTATCCGTTATATTCTAAATAGTTTTTCATCTTACAATTCCAAATGTTCAATAATTAAATCAAGTTGATATCCTTTCAAAACTTTTTGTGGATGTGGTTCGTGTAGATTTATAATCTGTTTATTTTCATTCACAAATTTCCTTCTTGAACCGCCTGTTTTTCCTTGAGAAATCTGTTTATATCCAAAATGATTTAAAACTTTCACCATTTCATCCCAAGAAAAATCTTTTGGCTTTGATTTTAACTTTTCAATAAGTTTATCAATTTTACTCATACAAATTTATCATTAATTTCTTTATTTGCAACTATAATTTAGTTACAAATAATATCAACAACAAAAATAAGAAAAATCATTCAAAAAAAAGCAATGCATTAAAATATTTAATTGCGTACAATCATAAAAAAGCCTGCAAACAATTGCAGGCTTCCAAATATACTTAATAGCAAATAAATCTTATTTGTTTACTCGTTTCGATATTTCTACCTTACTCTTTTTCCAAAACTCTATTCGCCAATTTCCCAACCGTCAATCCTTGTACTACAATCGAAAATAAAACCACAATATAAGTTACTTCAAGCAATAAGTTTTTATATTCTCCTTCCGGCATAGAAAGTACCAATGCAATAGAAACTCCACCGCGAATTCCTCCCCAAACCAAAACCATCAAAGAACCTTTGTTGTACGCCGATCTGATTCCGAAAAATTTGAAGATGTCAAAGAATTTCCATGGTAAAACTATAGATGTCAATCTTGAAAACAGTACAATAAAAATAGCTACAAGGCCAGTCAGTAATTGTTTGTTCAAATCTGGCAATAGCAATAATTCGAAACCAATAAATAAAAACAAAATTGCATTCAGAATCTCATCAATAAGTTCCCAGAACTTTCCTAAATAATCTTGGGTCACTTCACTCATGGCAACTTTTTTTCCATAATTTCCAATAATTAACCCAGCAACAACCATCGCCAGCGGACTAGAAACGTGTAAACTTTGTGCAATTAAAAATCCTCCCATTACAATAGAAAGTGTTATCAAAACAGAAACTTTATAATCGTCTATTTTCTTCATAACATTTGATGCAGTAAATCCTAAAAAAGCTCCTAATAAAAGTCCGCCAATTCCTTCTTTTGCAAAAAGCCAAGCAATAGAGGCAAAACTCATATCGAATGTAGGATCAGTTGCCATTTTCAAAACAACGGCAAACATTACCACCGCTACCCCATCATTAAATAAGGATTCACCAACAATTTTGGTTTCAATTCTTTTAGGAACTTTAGCTTGTTTTAAAACTCCCAAAACTACAATTGGATCGGTTGGAGAAATTAAAGTTCCGAAAACCAAGCAAAATATATAAGGGATTTTTATTCCTAAAAGTGGTGCTATATAATATAGTAGTAGTGAAATAATTAAGGCTGACAAAACAACACTTACCGTAGAATAAATCATAATCGGCACTTTTTGCTCTTTAAGATCGGCCATATTTACGTGAAGTGCTCCAGCGAATAAAAGAAAATTCAACATTGCTCCCATCAGGATTTCGTTGAAGTCAAATTCTTTTATTAGATCAAAAAAATGTTTGGTAGTTGCAGGAAAATAAGAATCTCCCAAAAGTCGAATTCCAACCGAAACCATCATCGCAATAATCATAATTCCGATGGTTCCTGGGAGTTTTAAAAATCTTAAATTTAAATAGGCGAAGAAAGATGCGAGTACAATAAGTACTGAAAAGGTGTAGTATAATTCCATAAATTTGATTTTTACAAAAATATCCTTCTCATTAGTTAATCAAAAATTCAAGGGTTCAATTAACATAACTTTATAATTCGTTAAATAAGTTTCATTTATTTTTGAAAGTTTAAAAACTTTTACTTACATTTGAACTATGGAATTCAAAGAAGCAAAAAATAAGTTCGTACAAACTTGGGGAGCATTAGGTTCTCAGTGGGGCATTAATAAAACCATGGCGCAGATTCATGCTTTATTGATGGTTTCAAACGAACCAATTTCTATGGAAGACATTATGGAAGAATTACAAATTTCTCGCGGAAATGCCAGTATGAACTTAAGAGGTTTAATGGATTGGGGAATTGTGTATAAAGAATATAAAGCCGGAGAAAGAAAAGAATTTTTCACTGCTGAAAAGGATTTAGACGAATTAGCCGTGAAAATTTCGAGAGAAAGAAGCAAAAGAGAAATCAAGCCTACTCTTAAAATTTTGAAAGAAGTTTCGACAATTGAGGCAAAAGATTCTGCGGAAGAAAAACACTTTGTAGATCAAACCGAAAAATTATATGATTTTGTTTTAAAAGTAGACAACATGCTAGACAAAGTAACAGAAATGAATGAAAACTGGCTGGGTCGCATGGTCATTAAATTACTTAAATAAAAAAATTTAATTCAAACTTTCAATTTTTTCTGAAAGTTTAAAATAAATAATAATTATGAAAACTATTGAAAAACTAAACACTTTTGCAATTGGACTTCCCATGTTAATTCTATTGACTTATCCAATCGTAAAAGAAGGTGCGCTCTTTTACGCCTTGCTTTCGACTATCATAACAGGTTTCGTACAAGTTCTTTTAGGAATCAAATTAATTTTTGAGCAACCAAAAAACAGATATATTCAAATATACATTGCCGGAGTTATTTTATTTTTTCTTCTATGTATTGTTCAAATCGAAATCTACAACGAATATCTCAGATTTCTATTACTGAGTTTTCCTCCTATTTTGGCAATTTATCTTTCAATAATAATCTATAAAAAAGCAAAAAAATGAATTTCTTAAAAGCAGAATGGAAAAACTTAGCTCTTTTCAATTATGAATTTGATGCTGAACTTTTAGAAAAATATCTTCCAGCAGGAACTGAAATCGATATTTGGGGCAACAAATGTTATGTGAGTTTGGTTGGATTTATGTTTAAAAACACAAAGGTTTTAGGATTGAAAGTTCCGTTTCATGTCAATTTCGAAGAAGTGAATTTGAGATTTTATGTCAAACGATTGGAAAACGGAGAATGGAAACGTGGTGTAGTTTTCATTAAAGAAATTGTTCCGAAAAAAGCGATCACTTTTATTGCCAATACTTTGTATCAAGAACATTATGAAACGCAGAAAATGAAACATGAAATTGTGGCAAATGATAATACAAATACTTTCATTTATCAATGGAAAAGTGATAAAAAATGGAATACCATTGAACTCGAAACCAAAAATGATTTAAGCCAAATCGAAATTGATTCTGAAGCAGAATTTATTACCGAACATTATTTTGGCTACACAAAAATCGATGAAGAAACTACTTTTGAATATGAAGTTACACATCCTAGATGGGAACAATTTGAAGTTTTAAATCATCGAATTGATATTGATTTCGTAAAAAATTATGGAAATGATTTTGAGTTTCTTCAAAATAAAAAACCAACTTCTGTATTCTTGGCGAAAGGATCTCAAATTACGGTTAAGAATAAAAGAAAGCTTCAGTTATTGCCAGTTGAAGAAGAATTGTACGCCTAAATCATTGAATTGAAAAAAATATTTTAACACATAGAAACATAGATCATTATCTCAAAAAAGAGAATAAAAGAAACTTAGTTTCCGCACATAGATAAACTATGTGAATTAAAATTAGTGAAACGCCTTTTTTTAAATCTGCTAAAACTATGTTTCTATGTGTTAAAAAAATCAACCTTAAAACCTAAAATTATGAAAACGCTCGAAAACCAAACTTTACTTTACGATGAAGATTGTCCGCTTTGCAGTTTATACACTACTGGATTTGTAAAAAGCGGTATGTTAGATCAAAACGGAAGAAAATCTTATTGTCAGTTATCTGAAGAAGAGCAAAATTTTGTGGATTTAAAACGCGCTCCAAACGAAATTGCTTTGGTTGATAATAAAACCCAAACGGTAATTTATGGAATTGATAGTTTGATAAAAGTCGTTGGTTTTTCTTTTCCCCTAATTGAAAAAATATCAAATTTAAAACCGATTCATTTTATTCTGAAAAAGCTGTATTCTTTTGTTTCTTATAATCGAAAAGTCATTATTCCGGGAAATATAAAAGAGGAAAACAAATTGCAATGCACGCCCGATTTCAATTATAAATATCGCTTTCTTTTTATCGGATTTGCTTTGACGATAACCACTTTCGTTTTATTCGGATATTCTAATTTGATTTTAAATTTTCCGAAAAGTACCATTGCGAGAGAACTCACTTTAGCTTTTGGACAAATTGTTTTTCAAGCATTATTTCTTTTCAAATTTGACAAACAAACCATAATCAATTATGCTGGAAATTTAATGACAGTTTCTTTAATGGGAAGTTTGATTCTAACTCCAATTTTAGTTTTGAGTCAGTTTATATTGCTTCCGCAAATGATAATCTTAGGTTGGTTTGGAGTAACGGTTTTGATTATGTTTCTGGAACATTTCAGAAGAATCAAAATTTTAAAACTCCCTTTTTATTTATCTTTCACTTGGGTTATTTATAGAATTATTGCTCTGTTTTTAATTTTAAATTAATTAAAATTTTGCCACGAATTACGCGAATTTTCACGAATTTAATTTCAACTTAAATCAGCTCAATCCAATAGAATAAATTTTTCACGCAGATTTAAAATGATTAAAGCAGATTAGAAAGATTTTTAAATTTTGATCTGCAAAGATCAACTATAATCTGCAAAATCTGCGTGAAATCAGACAAAGAAAATTAGCGCCAATTCGTGTAATTCGTGGCAAAAAAATCACACAACATGACAAAACTTATTATAGCAGCCGGAACTGGATTTTTGGGACAAGTTTTAGTAAATCATTTCAAAAATAAATTTGATGAAATTGTAATTTTGACCCGCGGAAAATCAAAAACGGAAAACGGAATTAAATTCGTAAACTGGAATGCCAAAACATTTTCTGGTTGGGAAAAAGAATTAGAAAATGCAACGGTTTTAATAAATCTTGTTGGAAAATCTGTTGATTGCCGTTACACGAAAGAAAACAAAAAAGAAATTTTATGGTCAAGAATTAAAAGTACAAAAATCTTAAATGAAGCGGTTTTAAATTGCAAAAATCCGCCGAAACATTGGCTGAATTCATCAACTGCAACTATTTATCGTTTTTCTTTAGACAAACAAATGAATGAAGTTGACGGCGAAATTGGAAATGATTTTTCTATAAATGTGGCTTTATCTTGGGAAAAAGCATTCTTTAAAACCGAAACTCCGCGAACTTTAAAAACTGCTTTACGAACTTCTATTGTACTAGGAAAAAATGGCGGGGCTTTGATTCCGCTAAAAATGTTGGCTAAAATTGGTTTTGGAGGAAAACAAGGAACCGGAAATCAGTTTGTGAGCTGGATTCATGAAGAAGATTTTGCGAATGCGGTTGATTTTATTATTGAAAAAGAAATGACTGGCGTTGTAAATGTCGTTTCTCCTGAACCAATTCAGAATACCGATTTCATGCAGAAACTTAGAAAAGCAGTAGGTTTTCCTTTTGGAATTCCATTGAATACTTTTCTTTTAGAAATCGGATCATTTTTTATTCGAACAGAAACCGAATTGGTTTTGAAAAGTAGAAATGTGATTCCGAAACGACTTTTGGAGAATGGGTTTCAGTTTAAGTTTGGGAATATTGATGATGCTTTTGAGGATTTGCTTCGGTAAAAATCTAATCCAAAATTATTTTTTTTGGCTCCGTAGGAGCAAAATATTTATAGAGCATAATATAGATTCTTCATAGGAGCTCCAGCGGAGCGATATATATATAGTTGCTTAATTAAAAATATATCGCTCCGCTGGAGCTCAAACGACTTCTTCTCTAATTTCTATAAATATTTCGTCCCGCTGGGACTTAAAAACAAACTAGAATTTCATGACAACAATAAACCTCACAACAAAAATAAACGCACCAAAACAAACCGTTTTTGATGCTTCAAGAAATATCGATATTCACCAACAATCTGCAAGTCCATCAAAAGAAACTGCGATTGCAGGAATAACTTCGGGATTAATTAATTTAAACGAAACCGTAACCTGGCGCGGTAAACATTTCGGATTTTATCTGACGCACAAAAGCCGAATTACCTCAATGACATTTTATGATTATTTTGTGGATGAAATGGAAGAAGGTAAATTCAAATATTTCAAACATGAACATTTTTTTGAAGAAGAAAATGGAATTACAATCATGAAAGACAAATTGCAATATGAAACTCCGTTTGGGATTTTCGGAAAGTTATTTAATGTTTTATTATTGAAAAAGCATTTGACGAATTTTCTTTTGGAAAGAAATAAAGTTTTGAAAGATGTTTCAGAAATGTAGTGCTGAAAAAATTGAATTGCCTCTAGCTTTAGCTGGAGGTTGTAAATCAATAATCAGAATGGCTTTAGCCAAACTTTATCATTTGGCTAAAGCCCTGACTAGAGTTTCCTTTTAACCTCCAGCTGAAGCTAGAGGCAATTCAAATGAATGAATCAAAATTCAATTTTTAAAATACCCAATTTAAAGACATAGCCCAAGGTTTCAACCTTGGGAAACGTTATCAAAATCCGTATGAAGAATTGCGTCCCAATGGTTGAAACCATTGACTATATTTATAAAAGAGATAATGATTTTCAAATTTCTTTTAAAAACGAATTTTCTTGCATTACGATTGCGTGAGGGATAGAAGTGGATAGCCCAAAGCCTGACGAAGGAAGTGCGAGGACTTGGAACGGATAGCCCGACAGTATCCCGATAAAAGGGCAAATAAGCGCAAAGTGAATTAGCCCTTTTATCGGGATGGTGGCACGCCCAAATTTTCAAAATGCTTAATTTCTTTTATTTCAAATAAGCAATCATCAGCCACCAAAAAATCGGTACACTTTCTACCCAAAACGAAGTATAATATTTCGAACGATTGGTATTGGCGAAGGCAATAAATAACATTAACATGGTTACCATTATCAAGTTTATAATGGCGTCATGAATATTGAATGTTGAAATAAAAACTTCCAGAAACCAAAACGGAATCAATAATAGAAATCCTAAAAGTTTGGTTTTCTTTACTCCGATGGTTTGTGGAACGGTTTGTAGATACGGATCATCATTGGCTAAATCTAGAATCTCGAAAACTAAAATCAGCACAAAAACCAGAACAAATCTTTGAATGCATTTGATGAAGAAATCTGTTGTAAACGGAATTTCGGCATTTATTAATGGTAAAACCAATGTAGCGCCAACCCAGCAAAGTGCTACAATGTATATTTTTACTCCCGCCCAATTTCTAGCATTTCTACGATTGGGAAAAAATGGTAATGTGTAAAGTGCGGTAATAGCAAAAATGGCAACGGAAACAATTTGAGTTATTCGTTGCAAATGAAAGAAATAATAACCGACTAAAACCACCGAAATAAAACTCAAAACGGCGATAATTTTTAGCTGCGTTCCAATCGGTTTTTTCTTTACACGAACGAGCGCATCATATTTTACGAAATTATATCCTACAATAGTTCCGAAAAAAACAAAAAGCGACATTGGCTCATCATACTGAATATGAAACACATGAAACGTAATTTGCACCAAAGCATAACACGACAAAGCCACGTGAATACTGCTGTTTAAATAAAAATCGAAAATTTGTTTTAGAAGTTTCATTGCTTAAATCTAATCAATTGGTAACAAATCAACTCTTTAGTTAGAAATTTGATAAAAATTGAAGTTAAAAATACCCATTAAATTATTAATAATACTTAATTTTGCGCCACAAAAAAACAACACATTTACTTTTAAATGTTATTCGCCACGTAAAATGCCGAGTCACATTCATTTAAAAACATTAGATAGCTACATGAAAACAGATGCTTTTGCTTTAAGACACATTGGTCCAAGAGAAACAGATCTTCAGCACATGCTGAAAACTATTGGAGTTGACTCAATTGAACAACTTGTTTATGAAACCCTTCCGGACGACATTCGTTTAAAAGCACCTTTGAATTTAGATCCTGCGATGACCGAGTATGAATTCGCAAATCACATTCAGGAATTAGGAAAGAAAAATAAAGTATTCAAATCTTACATTGGTTTGGGTTACCACCCAACGATTGTTCCTGCTCCAATTCAGAGAAATATCTTCGAAAACCCAGGATGGTACACGGCTTACACGCCTTACCAAGCAGAAATTGCTCAAGGTCGTTTGGAAGCTATTTTGAACTTCCAAACTACTGTTATTGAATTAACTGGAATGGAAATCGCAAACGCATCTTTATTGGACGAAGGAACTGCAGCTGCAGAAGCTATGGCTTTGTTGTTTGACGTTCGTACTCGTGATCAAAAGAAAAACAATACTCATAAATTCTTCGTTTCTGAAGAAATTTTACCACAGACTTTATCTGTACTTCAAACACGTTCAACGCCAATTGGAATTGAATTAGTAGTTGGAAACCACGAAACATTTGATTTTTCAAATGAATTCTTCGGAGCTATTTTACAATACCCAGGAAAATACGGTCAGGTAAACGATTACAGCGCTTTTGTTGCTAAAGCAAAAGAAAACGAAATTAAAGTGGCTTTTGCTGCCGACATTTTATCATTAGCAACTTTAACTTCTCCGGGAGAAATGGGAGCTGCTGTTGTAGTTGGAACTTCACAACGTTTTGGTGTACCAATGGGTTACGGCGGTCCACACGCTGCATTTT
>NZ_CAMLIX010000094.1 GCF_946479975.1 uncultured Flavobacterium sp. | reverse complement strand
TAGAGCATCTGACTGTTAATCAGAGGGTCCTTGGTTCGAGCCCAAGAGGGGGAGCTTAAAAAAAAGACGATCAATGTGATCGTCTTTTTTTTTTTGGACAAATTCCAAATTCTAATACGTGCGAATTTGTTTAGTACTAAAATTAAAATTTAGATTTTCTTTTTTGCGCTCATTTTGTCATCCTGACGAAGGAAGGATCAAACAAGAGAATCACCAAAGTTTGACCATTTTGCATGCGGAATTACTATTGTGATCTTTCCTTCGTCAGGATGACAAAACTATTCCTTCAGACAAAATTTCCAATAGTAGACCAAATTTATTTAATTGCCAATGTTGTCATTTCGGCCGAAGGGAGAAATCACACGCGGGATTCGACAAAGTTTAAAAACCTTACTTCATGGAATTTCTAGTGCGATTTCTCCCTTCGGTCGAAATGACAAAACTATCTCTTTAGACAGTAAAACTATTTTCTTTAACCGAAAAAATCCACAAAGCCTTAAAATAAAACTTTGCGAACTTTGCGTTTTTCCTTTGTGTCTTTGCGGTAAAAAAAAGGTAAAAAAAAGGTGAAAAAATGCGGTGAAAAAAACTACTTCACAACCAAAGTCTCGCTTTTAAACCTTTTCATAAGCATTTCGGCTTTTTCTATTTCATTGATTGATTTTAAAGACTGCGCATATCTGTAGTAATAAATCACGTCTGGATCTTTAACTAAATTGAACAACTGCTCATAATATCCTGCTGCAGTATTTAAGTTACCCTCAAAATACAATCGGTCGGCTACTTTTTTAAGCATTTCTGGGCTTTTATAGCCTTTATCTACTACTCGTTGATAGGTGTCGGTTATATCTACTTTTACGTAGTTGTCGGACTCGGCTGGAGCTGTAATCTCAACTTTAGGTTCTACCGCAACAGTTTCAATGTCTGTGGAAGTTTCTGGATGCGTTATACTGACTGCTTTTTGTTTTCGTTTTACATATCGCGGAATTATTGTTCTGGTATTATTTGGCCCCAAATCGTTGGTGTAAACCATATCTAATTTTGAAACTTCGTAAGTTGTAATTCTTCCGCCAAAAAGTTTGTTGATTCTTTCTTCTACATAATACGATTTTATAAAGTAATCGCCGTTAGAAGCCAGCGTGTCTGTTAACATTATTGTTTGTCCTTTTGTTGAAGAAGCTCCTGTATTTGCTGCGTGTTGAGCAAAACAATTAAGAGAAATAATCAATATAAAGATGCTCCAATGTGCTTTGTGCTTTTTCATAAACAATTCAATAAAATTAATAGTTTGTCTTAAAATTTTATCAAAAATATTCTATTATTGCGCTTTTGATTAATATTCCCTCTAATCAACTTGAAAAAACGTTAAAATACATTTTTCGTGTAAAGGCTTCCTGATTAGGGAGAAAGGTTCCTTTTTTTAATCGAGAACACGCAAGGGACATGTAAAGTTACTAAATTATTGGTTTACAGAACTTAAGATGAAAATAAATTGATTATTTGGAAATCTAATGAAGATGAATTGGTTACAGAAAACATATTAATCTATAATTTTCATTCACCAGTTTCCTTTGTAATTTGTGCTTATGAAAGAAATGTTGCTTTAGGGAAAATAAAAAAGCAGTATCTCTTAAAAAGTGATACTGCTCTTGATAATTTAAAACTCTAAACTAATTAAACCCCTAATTTCTTAGCAATCTCAGCAGGAATTCCGCCTTTGTTTACTAGTAATGCAGTAGTTTTATATTTTACGAAGTTCTTAG
Source organism: uncultured Flavobacterium sp. (assembly GCF_946479975.1). Next base: position 16,217 of record NZ_CAMLIX010000094.1, on the reverse strand, counting down.
TTACGAACAAGAAACCTTTGTAGTCGTTTGTTTCTCCCCAAGAATTTTTTACGATATAATATTCTTTTCCAGTTTGGTCTTTTGCTAAACCAATAATGTGCATTCCGTGGTCGTCTGTAGTTGTGTAATTATCAAACGCTGCTTGACGCATTTCTGGAGTAATTTCTGGTTCTGCTTTTGGTCCGTTAAACATGTCTGCTTTTTCTTCAGCTGTCATATCGTCGAATTTTTTAGTTGGAACGTATGCTACTCCATTTTTCCAGCTAAAGCTTTTCTCGCTAACATCTGTTGCCCAAGCTACTGTGTATCCTTTTTTCAAAGCATTGTCAATAACATCAGTCATATCATTTACTTTTACATTGTAAACTTGATCCAATGACCAGTTGTCTGGTACCATCATTGTTGTTTTTTGGTAGTATGGAGAGTCTGTGAAAGAAGACATTTCTACATACTCATCTGGATTAATTCCTACCACTTCTTTAGCAAAAGTTTGCGGCGTATAGTTTTTTCCTTTGTAAGTAAAGTTTTCTGGTGCTTTTCCTAAATAAGAATCGATAACTGCTGTGTAGGCTTTTTTCCAGTTTGGAGTCAATTCTCCGTTCGGATTTTTAACGACAGCTGCCAAAACGCCTTCGATAAGCGCGGCCATTTCGCCAAATTTATTTTTGTCTGTTCCGTAGTTTAATCCTGTGTAAACTTCTCTCGGTACAGTTCCGTATTTTTTATACATATTGATTACATCGTGCAAGGCACCACCATCTCCAAGAGTAATTGCTCCGTGCATACGAACATAGTTTACACCTTTGTCAACGTATACGTTTCTTGCAGAATAAATTTGAGACAACTCAACCGGCTGTTTTCCTAAACGAATCATTTCTGACTCTAAGAATGAGTTTGTTGAGTAACTCCAGCAAGTTCCAGATGATCCTTGAGCTTTTACTGATGTTGTTCCTAAGTTTATTACTTCTGTAAATTTGAAGTTCTCTTTACTTTTGTCGCTAGCATTTAGTTTTAGTGAGTTTACTAAAATGTCTTGCGCAAAACAGCCTGCTGTTCCTGCTAAAAATACCGAAGCGGCAAACATTGATTTGAATGAAAATGTATTCATAAGTTATGTTTAAGATTTAACAAAATTAGTCACTAATGTTTCTAATTTGTTACAAAACAATTAATTTTTTTGTAATTTATTGTATTCCTGCGGTTAATTTTTTCACAATCTTTTTATTTACCCGTAAAAGATTACAAATTCTACAATTTTGTCCACCACTTATTTGAAGACTTTAAAACCTAGATAAATATATCGTACTTTGGTTCCTGCTATTCCCAAAAAGCAAACCCTGAAATGTACGAACTCGAAAAAGAAAAATACCTCGGCAATACCAAAAATATCTTCAATACAAATCAAGGAATTGCTGTGGTTGAAACTGAGTATCAAAAGAAGGTTTATGAGGGCTGGCATTCGCATAATAATGCACATATTACACTTTTTCTAAAAGGAGGAACCACAGAAAAACGGAAAAATTTTAATGAAACCGTCGGACCTGGTTCTTTATTGTTTTATCACTCCGACGAACTGCATTTAAACCAAGACACGCTTTTTCCTTCGCGAAATATTAATATCGAAATAGAAGATAATCTCCTGAAAGAACTTCAAATAAATGAAGCTACAATCGAAAAATCTATTCAAAACAGTGCGCTGACTAAATTCTTGATTCTTAAGATTTTTAAAGAAACTCAAAGTGCCGATGTTTTTTCTAATGACTCGATCAGAATGTTGTTTTCACAGCTTTCTGAAGCTCATAATTACTTGGAACGCTATGAAAAGAGTCCGTTTTGGGTTAAGAGTCTGCATGAATTATTAAACGACAGCTGGAACGAAAATCCGAATCTTCAGGATTTAGCAACGGTTTTAAACCTAAATCCGATTACGATTTCTAAACATTTCCCAAAATATTTTGGCTGTACTTTGGGAGAATACATGCGTCGTGTTAAAATTAACCGTTCGCTTTCGCTGATACAATCTGATCAAGGCAGTTTAACCGAAATTGGCATGCAGTGCGGTTTTTCAGATCAAAGTCATTTTATACGCACTTTTAAAACTCAAACAGGTTTTTTACCCAAACAATTTCAAAAATTATAGGGAAGGCAAATTTCATTCTATTTTTTGATTTTGGTGTCGGCTACTTTTGCTTCATCATAAATCAATAAACCCAACCAAATGGAAACGCTTACCTTAAAACAAAGAACATTTAATTCTCCTGTAACCAAAATTATTCTTGCCTTACTTATTTTTATGTTCGTTGTAATCGTCGGACAGCAGATTGCCTCAAAATTACTTGCTTTAACGCCGCTTGACAAAGACATCAGAAGTCTTTTAAAAGGACTTTTTGTTTCGGCTTCCTGCATTTTAAGTTACATTTTCTTTTTTAAAAAATATGACAAAAGAGTTATAACAGAATTTGCAGCGTCAGGCTTTATCAGCAATGTTATGGCTGGAATCGTAATTGGTTTTGTTTTACAAGCTTTGACTATTTTAGTAATTTACCTTAACGGAAGTTATAGCGTTGTTGAAGTAAACCCAATTCGATTGATCCTGATTCCGTTTGCTCTTATGTTTACGGTTGCTATTATCGAAGAAGTTTTGGTACGTGGTATTTTGTTCCGCATTATCGAAGAAAAACTAGGAAGTTATATTTCTCTGCTTATTTCTGCCCTTATTTTTGGAGGTTTACATTTAATAAATCCGCATAGTGGTTTCCTTTCTTTATTGTGTATTACAATGGCTGGTTCCTTATTTGGTGCCGCATTTATCTACAGCCGTAATTTATGGTTACCGATTGGGATACATTTTGCATGGAATTTTACACAATCGGGTATTTTTGGAGCCATAACTTCTGGAAACGAAAGAACAAATAGTTTAATAACCGCCAAAATTCAAGGTTCAGAGTTTATTACCGGAGGAGCATTTGGTCCAGAAGGAAGTATTCAGGCTGTTCTTTTCTGTACTGCTGCAACTATTTTAATATTGGTTTTATGTCATAAGCAAAACAAAATCATTGCTCCTTACTGGAAAAAGAAATAATATAATTTACTTTAAAATATTCAACTTTGTCAAAGTTCAAAACTTTGACAAAGTTCCATACTGAAAACCGAGACTGAGACTGAAAACCGAGACTGAGACTGAAAACTGGAACTGAGACTGAGACTGAAAACTGAGACTGAAAACTAAAAAAACTCATCGCAGCCAATTGCTTCCAAAAACAATATAATATGCCCAATCTTCTGGTCCTTTAGCAACATCAACTCCCATTCTTAGTTTAAACTTTCGAGCCAGCAAATACCTAAAACCCGTTCCGTAGCTATAGACAACTGGTTTTTCAAAAGCCTGATCCCAATCGTTAAAAGCGCTGGCCAAACCACCGTAACCCATAATACTCCAGCGTCTGTAAAAATCCCATCTTAATTCGGCTTCGGTTACAATACTGGTTTTTCCTTGATATCTTCCCCCTGGAATTCCTCTTAAATTAATACCCGGTAAAAGATAAAAAGGCGGGTTCCCAAACGCCTGTTCCCCTTCAATCCTCAGCCCGCCAATTAATTTTTTAGTTAAGGGATAAAATCCTATTGCAGATAAATTGACGCGCCAAGCATCATAATCGCTTCCCAATATATTATCTGACCAAAAGAAATCTGATTGAAGTCTGATTCCTTTATCTGGCGTAAATATATTGTCGCGTCCGTCAAACTGTATTGCTCCTCCCAACTGACTTATAGTACTTTTAATGTCTTTCGGATTTACAAATGGCGGCGGAAGATCTGCATTGGGTAAATTTATTTTAGAATTTAAAAAAAGATATTGCGGCCCAGCACTCCATTTCGGATTATTAAATTGTTTCAGCCATTGGGTATAAAAAATAGTAGATTTAAAATTGAGTTTGAATTCCTGATCAGCCAGATTCGGGCGATTATTGGCATAAAATGATAAATTCATGTCGCCATAACCCGCCATAATGCGATACAATATTTTGGGTTTAATGAGAGTTCCAGAACGAAAGGCGCCAACCATCCAGCTTTTATTTCCCGTGTACATTCCCATTCCTCCCGTTATATCTGGATTTATAAAACGTTTTTTTCCGTTTTCGTCAATAACTGGCGCGTGCTTTTTAAGGAAAACTGGCACAATTGCGCCTCCAATTCCACCTAATGCTGGTTCTGTAACAACTGTAGGAACCACAATAAAACCGTGTGCATAAATAATATAGTCGCTTAAATCTAAAGCACCGTCAAGCGAATCTTTTACGCTTATATGCTGTTTCTGAGCATTTATGATTTGAAATGATAAGACAAACCAAAGTGAAAATAAGATGACTTTTCGAGTTGTTTTTTTGTTTTTCATATAAGAGAATCTGAAGCTTTTTCTATTAAAAATTTACCTTATTCTAAACCCTTAAAATCTTATAATCTATTTTTTCTTCAAATTGAAAACATGAGCCAAAGTGATGAAAAAAGTATTTCCTTGAAATCTATTTACGGCACCAAATTCTGAAACCCATCTAAATCCTGCCGAAGTCATACAGCCAACATGAAAATAATTTATCTCTGCGCCAACTGCACTTATATGATCTTTGTCTGGTTCGATTATAAAATTTCCAACTGGAATTTTATCGTCGGATACTTTGTATTGTAAATAATAAATTACTCCAGCATTTACGATTCCTTTCGGAGCGGTTTTTTCAGCATTCATACAATAAAATGTTTTTCCTAAACCTCCTTCAATACTAACAATGTCTCCTGTTTTGATATCGGTATCTTTTTTCTTTCCGTTGATTTCATACGAGGCTAAAGTGGAGAAATGAAAGGTCTTTTTTTCATTAAAAAACAAAGTTGTTCCTGCAGAAATTTCATTGATATACATTCCTAATCCGCTGTTTTCACTTCCTCCTAATTCATATTTTCCTGTTGGAATATACAATTGATAACTAAAAACAAAATCAGCTTTTTTATTGTGCCAGCCCAATTGAACAGGCTGCACATACATATCTGTAAAAGCAAAATTGACTTTAGAATCGACATAACTTCCCTGAATGGTATTTGAAGCGCCTGCCAGCAAAATTGTAGCACCATAATTACCGCCTAAAATTTTAAAATCGCTCACATAAGACGCACCTGCGCCCGTTACAAACATGGTTAAATCTGGATTTCCAACATTGTCGCCGTCTCCGTTTCGCAGACAATTTGCAGTGTAAATATAAGCCGGAACATATACACTTAAAGTATTTTCTGGTGGCTGAGTTCCCGCTTGAAGTCCCATTGCGCCAAGCATATGACCGCCTTTTAGCTGTGCTTGGCTGTAAAATGAAATGAAGGTAAACATTACCGCTAAAACTAGTGGTACTGTTTTTCTTGAATTATAATTTATTGCTTTCATGGTGAAATGTTTTAAAATGAATTAAGACTTTACAACCGCGGCGAATAACAGGATTTCTGGAGAAGAGAGATTTTTATTTAAAAGAATAGGCGCTTGTACAATCTGAGTTTATACGAATGGTTTTAAAATATTCTGATGGAGATTTTCCGGTATGTTTTATAAAAGCTCTAAAGCAGGTTGTTCGAGATTTAAATCCAGAACCCCACGCCATGCCTTCTAGCGACAAATCTTTCCATTCTGGATCATTTATTTTGTCTCGAAAATATTCGATTCTTTTAACATTTACATAATCCTGAAAATGAAGTCCAAATTCTGAATTGATGAGATTGGATAATAGATGAACCGAAATTCCGGTTTCGTCTGAAAGGTCTCGAATTACAAAATTTTTCTTTAAAAATAGTTTTTTAGAATTTAGAACATAATCTAATTTCAACAAATAATCTTGCTTTCTGTCGGTGGTTAATTCATTAGAAATTGGCAGATTACTTTTGACTTCTTTTGATTTTACTACGATTGTTTGATCACTTACAAAATGGAATACTTCTTCTTCATCATGAAAAATCTGAGGTTTGAAATAAAGCCATCCGACAGTAATAAATAAAACAGATGAAATTAAAAAATAGCATGAAATGTCTACTTCGCTTATTTTTTTTAGAAGAAAATGGTGGACAAAAAGTGCCGAAAATAAAATCAAAATCATAAGGTTATAAACCCTAATCCAATTGATTACTTTACTTCTATGAAAGTGGTTTCCTTTAAATTTTTTCAGATCATAATTTAAAATCAACATGGTTTGAAAAAAGACATAAAAAAGCCAGATCGTTAAGGTTAAATTAGAAAATGGATTTTTGATAACTGAACCTATATTAGCAACAATTTTTAAGTTGGTATAACTTCCCAGAAATACAAAAAGGGTCAAAATAAAATAAATTCCAAACGGAATAAAATGTATCCAGTCGTATTTTTTGTTTGTAGTGCTTTGAGACAAAATATTTCTAACATATAAGAAAGAACAAGGCGCCGCTAAAAAAATAAACGATTTTGTAATCGTTAATAAAGCTGGAAATGCTCTAAATATATTAGCCGAGAGATAAAAGTTATAGATACTTACTACCGCAAGACTGAATAAAAACATTCCTAAGAAGAAACTTTTTGAATAGTTTTTTTTTGAAAAAAGAACCATAAAAGAAGTAGCCAGACCTGCAATCGTCGCAATAAAAAAGAAAAGTGAAAGTAAAATATCGATCATTTTTTTTAGCTTAAATTAATAAATTACTTCTCTTAAAAATAGCGTACGAAAGTAGACTTTAATGCAAAACCATGTACCTGTCTGCATTAGACAAGTACATGGTTTTGCATTAATAATTATTTTTTGGATGCACCCGGAGGAAAACCTGCAAGAATTTTTTTGATAGAACTATTGATAAATTCTTCTGGATTGTCTGGTTTACTGTCGATTTCGGCATTTCCGATTCCCTGCCACAGCAGTTTTTGTGTTTTTGTAGATACAATATCAATTACCAAAGAACCGTCTATATAATTGTACGTATTGAATGTGGTATTGGCACCGCCCATCATGGCGCCTCCGCCCCAATATCCGTACGGACGATACATACCGCCATATCCATAAAAATCTGTGCTGGCAGTTGTTGAAGTTCTATTTTTTAAAATCGATACGGCATTTACTTTTAAATCTGGATTACTGGATTCTGTAAAGCCTTTGGCCAGCATTTCGTTTCGAATAGCATTGGTTACACGGTCCACATTTAATTGATTAACCTGACCTTCTTGCGCTTTTAAATCATAAACCGCAAAGGTTTTGTATGATTCAAAATTAGCAGAATGGTCATAATCTGTGGTTACTTTTACAGTTGGAGAACAGCTGTAAATTAAACCCAAAAACAAAAGTGGGATAAGACGAAGATTTGTTCTTTTAATATTCATGTTGTGGTATTTAAATTAATAATTAAATCAGTTTAACTCGAATCTATTAAAATCTTAAAAAATCTTGGATAAAGAGGCGGAGAAAGGTCTAAGTATAATTTAAAACACACAATCAATTAACAAACAACTACTTAGACTCAATTCAAAGATAAGAGATTTTATGTAATTATTTACAATTAAATAAATAAAATCTTACTTACGGTCTTTCAGTTCAAAATGGTTTCATTTCAAATAATCTAAGAGGTGTTTTTTAAGATCCAGGAAAGACAAAAGCAATGGCAGCTCTCAAACCCCAATCTGGTCTTATCGATTCATGCCCTAAAATTGGAATTAAAGGCTGTACAGAAAATTGAACTACCTGATCACCAAATTTTGTAACACCTCCCATTGATGGATTCAAGGAAATTAAAGTGGTATTTGATTCCCAGTTCTGCGTAATTTCTGCATTAACTCCCAAAGACGCACCGCTTTTATAACTATGAGAAAGAAATAACTGCGTATAAAACTGATTGACATCACTACGATCATTCGCTCCAGCAACCGACCAAATTTGATTGGCAATAAAACCCACTGTAAGTCCTTTTCCTTGATGCATTACTAAAGCGCTGGGCCCGATTCCGAACTTTTCTGTGCCTAAAAATTTTTCTGTTGCAGTCGGAACTAGAAATACTGGACCAATTCCGTAGATTATTTTTTTACTTTTAGGAGCAAAAAATGCCGTAATATTGACATCGCTTAAACCAAATTCGTGCGCATTTAATCCTGTAATATTTCTTTGATCTACAATTGGAACAATATAACGGGTAATCAAATTCAGATTATCTGATAATTTAAACGGAATAATGGGTTGTATATTCAGCGTATATTTTACGCCGTTATAAGGACCAATTCCGTAGTTTATATTATTTTGGAAAGGAACACTAATTAAGCTTGCAACTGGATTTGCTAATTTATCTGCCAGTTCCTGAGCACTATTTCCGGGCTTTTCTTCCTGAGCGGTTACATTAAAACTAAAGATAAAACAGATTGTGCAGCACAGTAATTTGGCAACTTTATGAAGTTTCATAGGTTATTCATTTTAAATTTATAAATGCTATTTTAAAATCAAAATGAAACAACCAATGGAGTTGTTTCACTTTAATTTTAATTTACTAATTCAACCTAATTGTCTGAAAAAACTTTTTTCCAGTCTTTTTTCATGTCAATAACATGCCATTTATTTTTTATAGCAGCGTTAAGTGATGCATTGTCTTTTTCCTGATAACTGTATTCGCGTATAGAATCGTTGTGATTTACCAATAGTTGAAAAGATGGATATTTGTTTCCCTGAGAATATTGCAGCATGGCGATATCTCCGCCCCCGCCTTCATTGCCGCAGGCAAAAACAGGACGTTTGCCAATATGGAGTTGTATACCCTCAGGTTTTCCTTCTTTGTCATTAAAATGATCTAGAGCCGGCTCGCGTTGTACTTCATTTTTTACCTTATCATATTTATATTTGAATGAAGTTCCAACAACCTGATCTTTCGGAATTCCGTAAAAATCCTGAGAAATTCCTCTTACGACTTCGATCGTCCCGCCTGTTACGATATAGGTTTTAAATCCGTTTGCACGGAGATAATTTAAAAGTTCTAATTGTGGCTGATATCGGATTTGTTTCAACGGAAGGTTTTTATTGGAGTATTTAACATTCTTATAAAAATCTTTTAGCGAAGCTTCAAAATCATCCTCATTCATTCCGGTATGCGTTGCAATTACGAGTTCCATAAGCGCTTTTTCGCCTCCTTTTTCAAAGAAAGTTTTGTCTTTTTCTATAACTGCTTTAAAAGGCTGTTTTTTAGCTAACTCAGGTTTAGCCTCGACCATTTTTTTTATTTGATAATAAGCAAAAAGTTCTTGTACATATGGTCTTTCTGCCCAGAGAGTTCCGTCATTGTCAAAAGTGGCAATTCTGTCTTCTTCAGGAATAAAATCTGAACTTCCTTTTTTGGTTACTTTTTCAACATAAGCAATAATATCACTTTTTAAAGTTCCATCATTCCAGCTTGGCAATGGGTCACCGATACTGTTTTCTTCTGTCTGTTTAGAAGTTGATGCAGAAGAATTTAAAGTGTTTTCCTTTTTACACGAAAAGAAAAACAAAACGATAAACCATAAAAACAAGATTCTTTTACTCATAGTATTTCCATTTTGTAAAGAGTTAATTAGCTGCTACTGATTATATCTAAATTCACAGAATAGGTTATCCTATTTCGCTATGTTTCAGATTTGAATTCAAAAATTTGAAACAGTCAGTTTTACATTATAAGTCTATCAAAATTAAGTAATTAATGAGTAAACAGTAATATACAATAAGGCTAAGCTTGTTTCATATTATAAAATGAAACAAGAAAAAACCGAAATGTGAAACAAAAGTTTTCAATTTGTAATAGGAAACATCATGAATATTATTTGGGCTAAAAACAAAAAAACCGCTTATTACTAAGCGGTTTTTTTTAAATTATGATAGAAATATTATTCGATTTCAGATACTCTCATCGTGTTAACCATTCCTTTGTCTTTAATTGGCATTGCAGCAAGGTTGATTAAATAATCTCCTTTTTGTGCGTATCCTTTTTCAACTGCAATTTGATTTACATCTGTTACAGTATCATCTGTACTTTCATCATTATCATAGTAGAATGATTTAACTCCCCATAATAAATTCAATTGTGTTAAGATTCTTCTGTTTGAAGTAAATACTAAAATATGAGCTGTAGAAGGTCTCCAAGCTGAAATTTGGAAAGCTGTGTAACCACTATTTGTCAAAGTACAAATTGCTTTAGCTTCAATTTCATTAGCCAATAAAGCGGCTTGATGACAAACTGTTTTAGTTACAAAACGTTTTGTTTTAATTTGTGGTGTATTTTGAGGTACGTGAATAAGCGCTGAATCCTCAACAGCCTCACAAATTTGTGTCATTCTCTGGATTACTTGTACTGGATAGTTTCCTGTCGCAGTTTCTCCAGACAACATTACAGCATCTGCCCCATCCATTACTGAGTTAGCAACGTCGTTTACTTCTGCTCTTGTTGGAGTTAAACTTGTAATCATTGTTTCCATCATTTGTGTAGCAACGATAACTGGAATTCTAGCTGTTTTAGCTCTGCGAATTAAGTCTTTTTGTACCAATGGCACTTCGTGAGCTGGAAGCTCAACACCAAGATCTCCACGAGCAACCATTAAACCATCACAATATGCTACAATTTTATCCATGTTCTCAAGAGCTTCTGGCATTTCGATTTTAGCAATAATTGGAATTTTAACTTCAGAATGTTTAGCAATTAATTCTTGTAAGTCTTGTAAATCGCGTGGAGTTTTTACGAATGAAAGTGCGATCCAGTCTACTTTTTGCTCGATTGCGAAGATTGCATCGGCGATATCTTTTTCTGTTAAAGCTGGTAAAGAAATTTTTGTGTTTGGAAGATTAACCCCTTTTTTAGATTTTAATTCTCCACCTTGAATAACTCTAGCAACAACTTCTGTTTTTTTATCTGTTGAAACGATTTCAAAAATAAGTTTACCATCATCAAGTAAAATACGTTCTCCAACATTTACATCATTTGGAAAATTTTGATATTTCATGAATGCTTTTTTAGCATTCCCGATAACATCTTCAGCTGTTGTAAAAGTAATTTCATCGCCATCATGAACAACAGTTCCTTCTTCCATTACACCAACTCTAAGTTTTGGTCCTTGCAAATCTCCTAAAATTGCTGTAGTGTAACCAAACTCTTCGTTTAAGCCTCTAATAATATCAATCTTTTCTTTTACACCTTCGTAATCTGCATGCGAAAAATTGATTCTAAACACATTAACCCCTGCATCGATCATATCTTTAATGATCTCTCTTGTACTACATGCGGGACCAAGTGTAGCAACAATTTTGGTTTTCTTGTTTGTTAACATTTTTTTTAAAAAATTAGATTGTTTTTTGATTTTATTTTGTCTGTATCTACAGCATAAATAGCCGCAATACTTTCTATTGTTTTTAATTTTTGTTGAATTTCTGAAAAATTAAGCGCCTCTTCCCTATTGTCTATTTTCAGGAAAAAATCGACTTTTTTAAATTCAGGAAGTAAATGAATTGTTGTCGAAACCTCACTTGTTTCATTAGAAAACAAATTCTGAAAATCATTTGTACTCACAGAAATGATTTCATTTTTATTCTGAATTAAATTCCAGGAAACAGCTTTTTCTTCATCATAATAATAGAATCTCGAAAAATTTGCCTGGCCTTCCTTAGTTTGAGCATGGATCTCGTTTTTGCTCTTACTTAAGTTTATCGGAAGGTTTTTATTTATAAAATAGGCTAATCTATAATCTTCTACTGAAGTATGAATTGCCATTAAATAATAATCAATTTCGTCAAATTCGTCTAAATCCAATCTATGAATAGCCATGTCTTGAAAAATCAAGTTGTAAATATACTATTTCTAAGCGGAGCTTCAACAGTAATGACGTTCTTGTTTTGTTAAATTATAAACGAAAACGTTATAGCATTGTGATACTTACAACATTTTTGCAGCTATTTCTTGTCAATTTTCTCTTGAAAAGCAAAATAAGCTCTTTGCGATGCTTTTTCTTCTGCTTTCTTTTTTGAAGTTGCTCTCGCGCGTGCAACAACTTTATCATCAATACTTAATTTGACACCAAATAGTCGCTGTCCGTCTATGCCGTTATCTTCAAAAATGTCATAATGAAAAACTCTTTTTTCCTTCTGGCACCATTCGATAACAAGACTTTTATAACTTATAACTTTTCCTTCTAGTCGAGCAATATCGACATAAGGTGTAACTACTCTTTTTTGAATAAATCGTTCACAAAAAGGATAGCCTTTATCTAAATAAATTGCGCCAACAAGAGATTCAAAAATATTACCATGAATATTTTCTCCAAAATGCTGAATAGGCACTTTACTCTCTACAAACTGCACTAAATTCAGATCTTTCCCTAACTCGTTTAAATGCTCACGGCTCACAATTTTTGAACGCATTTTTGTCAAATAGCCTTCGTCGCCATTTGGAGCTTTAGTAAACAAATGTGCCGCAATAACAGCACTTAACATGGCATCTCCTAAAAATTCCAAACGTTCATAATTAATGGCCTGACCATTTTGATCTAACTTATTAGAAGAGCGATGTGTAAAGGCTCTTCGGTAAAAATCAATGTTAGAAGGCGGAAAACCTAGAATTTTCTGAATAGTGTCAAAAAAAATCCCGTCTTCTAGAGAACGGGATTTAGAAAATATTTTTTTGATAATATTCATATACAGAAATTAGTCAGCTAATTTTTTAAACAAAACGCAAGCATTGTGTCCACCAAAACCAAATGTATTACTCATAGCAACATTTACCTCTCTTTTTTGAGGTTTGTTTAAAGTAAGGTTTAAAGATGGGTCAATGTTTTCGTCAACAACAGTATGATTAATCGTTGGAGGAACAATACTGTGTTTCATTGCCAGAATAGAAGCAATTGCTTCGATAGCTCCAGCAGCACCAAGTAAGTGTCCTGTCATTGATTTTGTTGAGTTAATGTTGATGTTTTTTGCATGATCTCCAAAGACTTTACTAATCGCTTTTAACTCAGCAACATCTCCTAATGGAGTAGAAGTTCCGTGAGTATTAATGTGATCAATATCTTCTGGTTTCATTCCAGCATCTCTCAAAGTATTTTCCATTACGGCAATAACTCCAATTCCTTCTGGGTGTGGTGCTGTTAAGTGGTAAGCATCAGATGACATTCCGCCGCCGCCAACTTCACAATAAATTTTTGCACCTCTGGCTTTTGCATGTTCGTAATCTTCAAGAACCAAAGCTCCTGCTCCTTCTCCTAATACGAAACCATCTCTAGTTGCGTCAAAAGGTCTTGAAGCTGTTTCAGGACTATCGTTTCTTGTAGATAATGCGTGCATTGAACTAAAACCTCCCATACCTGCAATTGTAACCGCAGCTTCAGAACCTCCAGAAATAATAACATCACACATTCCTAAACGAATGTAGTTGAAAGCATCAATTAAAGCATTTGCAGAAGATGCACAAGCAGAAACTGTAGTATAATTTGGCCCCATATAGCCATTACGCATAGAAATATGTGCAGGAGCAATATCGGCAATCATTTTTGGAATAAAGAAAGGATTGAACTTTGGAGTTCCATCACCTTTTGCGTAGTACATAACTTCGTCTTGGAAAGTTTCCAGACCTCCAATTCCTGCACCCCAGATAACACCAACTCTTTGTTTGTTTACATTATCATTTGTGATTCCAGCATCTTTAATAGCTTCATCACTGGCAGCAACAGCGTATTGTGCAAATTTATCTAATCGACGAGATTCCTTACGATCCATGTAATCTTCAATATTGAAGTTTTTCACTTCGCAGGCAAATTTCGTTTTATGCTTTTCTGTATCATAATATGTTATAGGAGCCGCTCCGCTAACCCCATTCACAAGTGCATCCCAATATTCCTGGATATTATTCCCGATAGGAGTAAGTGCACCTAATCCTGTTACAACAACTCGCCTTAATGCCATAAATATGTATTTTGTACTTTAAACAAATAAAACCCACGCTTTCTTAACTTGTTGTTACTTAAGAGCCATGGGAATTACAATAAAATATATCTTTTTTGATTGAAGATCAATCTAATTTTAAATTTAAAAAAATAATAACACCCGATTTTTAAAAATTTTCAAGTTCTAAAAAAACAAATTCCAAAATTGGAATCTGGAATTTCAAAAAATTGGGTTTTTAAAATTCGGGTGTGGTATTATTATTTTTTAGCTTCTTCGATATAAGAAATAGCTTGACCAACAGTAGCAATGTTTTCTGCTTGATCGTCTGGAATTTGAATATCAAATTCTTTTTCGAATTCCATAATAAGCTCAACAGTGTCTAATGAGTCAGCTCCTAAATCATTAGTGAAGCTTGCTTCTGTTACAACTTCGTTTTCGTCAACACCTAATTTGTCTACGATAATCGCTTTTACTCTTGATGCAATGTCTGACATAATCTTTAATTTTAGAATTTAATTTGTTGGCAAAAATAAAAAACTTTATTTTAAAACAACTATTTAGTTTATAAATGTGACACTAATTTATAAAATTAATTTCAAGAAAGCCCTTTTAATACTATTTATTTTCGATTTTTATTCCGTTTTTTGCAGTCTCAAAACACACAACTTTATGAAAAAAATTATCGTTTTTGCCTCAGGTTCAGGAACTAACGCAGAAAACATTATAAAATATTTCTCGAACTCTGAAATTGCGAAGGTAGTTTCTGTTTTTACAAATAATGCTTCGGCAAAAGTGATTGAAAGAGCAAAAAATCATCAAATTCCAGTTGAAATCTTCTCAAAAAACGAACTAATAGAAAGAAACGTATTACAAAAAGTGCAAGAAATCGCTCCAGATTTAATCGTCCTTGCTGGTTTCTTATTGAAATTTCCTGAAAATATAATCGAACAATATCCAAACAAAATAATCAATATTCATCCAGCACTTTTACCTAATTATGGTGGTAAAGGAATGTACGGAATGCACATTCACAGAGCAATAGTGAATAATAAAGAAAAAGAAACCGGAATTTCTATTCATTATGTAAACGAACATTATGACGAAGGCGGGATTATTTTTCAAGCCAATGTGGCCTTAACGGATGAAGATACGCCAGAAACTGTTGCCGAGAAAATTCATGAACTGGAACAAAAACATTTTCCAGAGATTATTCATCAATTATTGGGAGAGTAAATCTAAAAATCAATTACAATTACAAAAATGAATTTTAGATTAATTAGAGCAATCTAAAATCTAAAATCAACAATCTAGAATTAAATGTCTCACGAAGTACATATATATACAGACGGCGCTGCAAAAGGAAATCCAGGAAATGGCGGATATGGTGTCGTAATGGAATTGGTTGGCACGCCGCATAAAAAAGAATTCTACGAAGGTTTTCGACTTACTACCAATAATAGAATGGAATTGCTAGCCGTAATTGTTGGTTTAGAAAAATTAAAGAATCCGAATATGAAAGTTCTTGTCATTTCAGATTCTAAATATGTAGTTGATTCGGTTGAAAAAAAATGGGTGTTAGGATGGGAGAAAAAAAAATTTGCCGGACGAAAAAATCCAGATTTATGGAAACGTTTTTTAATTGTATATCGAAAACATCAAGTTGATTTTAAATGGATAAAAGGTCATAATAATCATCCACAAAACGAACGTTGTGATCAATTGGCTGTTATGGCATCTATGCAGCCAAAACTTTCTGTAGATGTTTATTACGAAACCATTGGTTCTAAAGAATAAAAAAACGCATCAAATAATTGATGCGTTTTTTGTACTAACTTAAATTTCCTACTTACTCTTTATCTAAATCTTTAGCGGTTTTAAATCCAACTAAAAGTCCAATACCAGACATTATAAATATAATTGAAGGATAAACTGCCCCGTCATTTAATGATGTATAAGTTGTAATTAACAAAGCTAGAAATATACCTATTCCTACTCCTATTAATAAGAATGCTAGATTTACTACAAAGACTTTCCAAGCTGGAACTGCATTTCCTTTTCCTTGAAAAAAGATACTGGCATCTACACCTTTTTCTATAAGAGCCAAACGTTCTCTATTTCTTGTTGAGTAAATTAAATAAATGATCCCGAAGACCATTAAGAAAAAGCTGATTGGAATTAAAATTTTCTCATCCATGATTTTTATGTTTTTAATTGATTGATATACCTCATATGACGACGGTTTTTAAATTCAGGTTACAAAAAAATTCCAAATTTTTTAAATTCCAAATTCCA
>NZ_CAMLIX010000093.1 GCF_946479975.1 uncultured Flavobacterium sp. | reverse complement strand
TGAATTATTACTGGAAGCATGGAGAAATTGTTATACCGAAGATTGGACACTTGAAATTGCCGGCAATGGCGACGAAAATTATCTTCATAGCTTAATTCAAAGTGCCGAGGACTTAGAAAATGTACGTTTTGTTGGAGCAATTTATGGTAATGAAAAATGGGAATTTATTCGATCTGCAGATGTGATGGTACTGCCTACATACAGTGAAAATTTTGGAATCGTAGTAGCAGAGGCTCTCGCAAGCGGTGTTCCAGTAATAACAACAAAAGGAACTCCTTGGGAAGATCTAGAAATTTATAAGTGTGGCTGGTGGATCGATTTGTCAGTTTCGAATTTAGAAAAAGCTCTAAAAGAAACTTTGGAAACACCACCCGCTGTTTTGGAACAAATGGGTTGGCAGGGCCGAAAACTGGTTAAAGAAAAATACGAAATAAAAACCGTAACAAACCACATTGTCAATTTATACAAAAAAATTATAATCAAATAAAACAAATTGGACTTATCTACTTATAATCATTCTTTTAGTTTAAAAAACAAAATTTCAAGATTGATTTGGAATTGTGTATCTATAATTGTGTTTCGCCCATTTGTTTCCCGATTATTTAAAAAATGGAGAGTTTTTGTATTGAAATGCTTTGGTGCAAAAATAGAATGGTCAACCCATATTTATGCTTCTGTTAGAATATGGGCTCCATGGAATTTGCAGATGGGAGCTAATTCTAGCCTAGGCCCAAATGTGGATTGTTATAATCAAGGTAATATAACGATTGGCGCTAATACGGTTATCTCGCAAAAAACCTATTTATGTGCATCCTCTCACGATTATACAAAAACTGATTTTCCTTTAATCTTAAAGCCCATAATTATTGGAAGCGGTGTTTGGATTGCTGCAGATGCATTTATTGGACCGGGAGTTTCTATTGAAGACAATGCCATAATTGCAGCAAGATCGGTTGTAAATAAAAAGGTTGAAAAAAATGCAGTTATGGGAGGTAATCCCGCTAAGCTAATTAAACTTCGAATTGTTGAATAATCAAGATTTTCTTTAAATAAATATATAACCTCAAGAATATAAGCTTTGGAAAATAAATTTAGTATTGTGATTTTAACCTATAATGAAGAAGATATGCTGAGAGGCTGTTTGGATTCTATTAAATGGTGCGATGATATTGTTATCATCGATAGTTTTAGCAGTGATGCGACTGTTACAATTGCAAAAGAAAATGGCGCAAGAGTTTTTCAAAATAAGTTCTCAGATTTTGCACAACAACGCAATTTTGCAAATGATAGCGTTGATTTTAAACACGAATGGGTATTTCATCTCGATGCAGACGAACACTTCACCGATGCCTTGAGAGCAGAATGTAACAAAGCCATAGAAAGTTACCAATACGGAGCATTTCTAGTGCCTGCAAAAGAAATTCTTTGGGGTACTTGGCTAAAACATTCGGCAGGAATCGTTTATCAAATGCGTTTTCATAAACTAAGTGATGCCAGATTCGAACAATATGGTCATGGCCAAAGAGAATGCGATCTCAAAAAAGGACTAGGAAAATTAGAAAACTCATACGAACATTATTTCTTTAGCAAAGGAGTTAATCAATGGTTTGTTAAGCATTTACGTTACGCTGCCGAAGAAGCAGAAAATGAAAAAAACGTAAGTATCAAAAAAATACCTTTCGGAAAATTGATCTCTGGAGAATCTCACGAGAAAAGAAGGGTTTTAAAAGCTTTAAGTTATAAAATTCCATGTAGGCCTGTATTTAAATTTTTCTACATGTACATATTCAAACTTGGTTTTTTGGATGGTAAAGTTGGCTTTAAATTCTGCGTAATGAAAAGTATTTATGAGCAATTTATTATTCTAAAAAAATTCGAGTCGGAATGGAAAAACTAATAAAGTTTTAAGAGCAATAAAAAAGATAATAATTAAAAAATTAAAGATGAATATAGCATTTAATGTTAATAGATTAGCAATGATTGGTCTTGGCGTAACGTTGAAATCTTTATTAGACAACTGTTCTGATCCTAGTAAAATCAATATTTACATATTATGTTCAGATTTAAATATAAAGGACAAATCAAATATTCAAAAACTGCTTTTAAAATATGGTTTAAATGAAGTTAAGCTGATTGACTTTGATGTAAATGAGCATTTTGGAACTTTTAGTTCATTGCAGGGAGATTTGACAACATACGGAAGATTGTTATTACAGGATTATGTAAAAGATGATTCTGTATTATATCTGGATGCAGATTTAGTAATCGAATTAGATGTTTTATCATTGGAAGGGTTTGATTTTCAAGGAAAAGGAATCGCTGCTGTTGATGGAGGAAAAATGAGAGCCGCACTCGATCATCCGTTTTTATGTAACGAGATTGGACTAGGTATGGATTTGGCGGTATTTAACGCAGGTATAGTTTTGTTTAATCTAAAATTTTGGCGAGAACAAGATATTAAAAATCAATGTCTGGCTTTTGGAAAAAAATATGGAGCCAAATTAAGATCACATGATCAAACCATATTAAATGCATTTTTTGCTGGAAATTTTGCTTTTCTGCCTTTAGAATTTAATATGCCATGGTTTGCACAGAATAAAAGACCAGAACCCAAAAAAGTTATTCTTCATTTTGTTGGATCTCCTAAACCTTGGGATGTACTCGGGAAATACGTTCACAGAGGATATGCAGTTTGGAAAAGTTACTTAAATGCCGATTGGAAAAAAGCTTATTACCATTATAACCAAGGTGAATTTTTAAGAGCTTGGCATATTAGAAGATCTTATGCCAGATTGTTGCTCCTAAAAATGAAATCAAAAAATTAAATTTTTTTAGAAATAGAAATTTTATATAAGCTTTAAAAAGATTCGAATGAAAAAAATACTAATAACTGGTGGTGCCGGATTTGTAGGTTCACATTTATGCAAAAGATTATTGGATGAAGGGAACGAAGTAATATGCTTGGACAATTATTTTACAGGAGCTAAATCTAATATTATTGATTTGTTAGATAATCCGTATTTCGAAATGGTTCGTCATGATATTACAGAACCCTATTATGCTGAGGTCGATGAAATTTACAATTTAGCATGTCCTGCTTCTCCAGTGCATTATCAATACAATCCGATAAAAACAATTAAGACTTCGGTTATGGGAGCCATAAATGTTTTAGGATTAGCAAAACGTGTCAATGCCAAAGTATTACAGGCAAGTACAAGTGAAGTTTATGGTGATCCTCTTGTACATCCTCAAACCGAAAATTATTGGGGACACGTTAATCCAATAGGTATTCGCTCTTGTTACGATGAAGGAAAACGCTGTGCCGAAACTTTGTTTATGGATTATCACAATCAAAATAAAGTGGCGATTAAAATCATTAGAATTTTTAATACATATGGTCCAAACATGAATCCAGCAGATGGAAGAGTAGTTTCCAATTTTATTGTACAAGCCTTGCAAGGAAAAGACATTACCATTTTTGGAGATGGAATGCAAACACGCTCCTTTCAATATGTTGATGATTTAGTAGAAGGGATTATTAGAATGATGAATTCAGATCCTGCTTTTCTTGGACCAGTAAACCTTGGAAATCCTAATGAGTTTACAATGTTAGAGTTAGCGGATGCCATTATTGAATTGACAGGATCAAAATCAAAAATTATTCATTTTGATCTGCCAAAAGATGATCCAAAACAAAGACAGCCTAATATATCTTTAGCAAAAGAAAAGCTTAATGGCTGGGAACCTAAAATTCAATTGCGTGAAGGTTTAATAACTACGATAAATTATTTTGATCAGCTTTTAATCAACCAGTAAGCAGCTTTTTTTAACAAAATACCCTAATTTCTTTCAACTGCCTTTTTCCTCAATTTCCTTATTTAGGAAACAGATTCTACTACACATTGTTTTCAAGTTGGCTTTTTTGTGCTTTAAACGAGTTTTGTGGTGCTTTATCGAGAACTTTTTTTAGTAAAATACCTTTGTTTTAATTTTAGCTTGAAATTGTGAAAGAGCAGTTAACTACACAAGAATATTTATAAAAGAAAAAATAACTATTATGAGAGTTACTATAATCACAGTATGTTACAATCGCAAAAACACCATTGAAAAAGCAATCAAAAGTGTATTAGAACAAAATTATAATAATATCGAATATATTATTATAGACGGCAATTCTAAAGACGGAACAAAAGAAATTATTGAGTCTTATAAAGATAAAATAAGCCAATACATTTCGGAACCTGACAAAGGAATGTATGATGCAATAAACAAAGGATTAAAATTAGCCACAGGAGACGTAATTGGTTTAATGCATTCTGATGATGAGTTTTTTGACAGAAAAGCCATTTCAAGAATTGTAGCCCGTTTTCAAAATGAGGAAAATATAGAAGGAGTTTATGGCGATGGGGTTTATGTTTCAAATGATGAAGACGAACGTTTGATCAGAGATCGAATAGGAGGTGTTTTTAATATAAAGAAAGTAAAAGAAGGATGGCTGCCATTACATCCAACGGTTTATTTAAAGAAAACTGTAATTGAAAAACATGGTTTGTATAACCTTGATTTTAAAATTGCTTCGGATACAGAATTCTTACTTCGCTATTTGTACAAATATA
The DNA here is from genome assembly GCF_946479975.1 of uncultured Flavobacterium sp. The sequence continues at coordinate 13,391 of NZ_CAMLIX010000093.1, read as the reverse complement.
GAATCAATATGAGTTACATCGATTCTTATATCGTAAAAATGAGAATGGGCGGTATGAGTACCAGTTTTAAAAGAGCTTTTGAAGTTTTAAAAGAAGACTATAAAATTTATAAATATCACAATTTAGCAGCGATGGAAACAGTATTTCTAAAAAAGACAATCGCGTTAAAACAATATATAGTTCAATAAGATAGCATTAGCTGACTTTTAATTTTTTACAAGATATAAAGCAGAATTAAAAAGGTTGAGAAGACAATTTATCTAAAGATCATTTAAGACAAACTATTGTAAATAGAAAAAAGTGAAATGCAGGTTTAGTTTAAAGCACATATCATAAAGAATTTAGGCAGCGCTGAATAGTTTTCATTTTATTTCAATTCAATTAAGAGTCATCAAAGAATACTAATAAAATACCACAATTAACATGAAGAAAATTTTCCTTTCTATAATCTTACTGCCTTTATTGATGCTTCAATCTTGCACTACCAAAAAACAAATGTTGTATTTACAAGATTTAGATAAGTATGCAAATTCGACTATAAATTATACTTCGCCAAAAATACAGCCTAACGATATCTTAAAAGTTGAAGTAGGTGATCTTAATCCGTTAGTAGCGGCGCCTTTTAATATCAACAATGGAAATATTGGTACTCAAACTTCAGTAGATATGATGAAATTATCAGGCTATCTGGTAAATCCTCAAGGAAGTATAATGATGCCAATTTTAAATGAAGTGAAAGTAGGAGGTTTAACAGCTGCCAACGCAGAGATCAAGATAAAAGAACGTCTTATAAACGAGAATTATTTAGTAAATCCAACTGTACAGGTTAGAGTTCTCAATAATAAATTCACCATTTTGGGAGAAGTGAATGGTCCTGGAGTTAAAAACTTTACAGAAGAGTCAATCAGTTTTCTGGATGCAATAGGAATGGCAGGAGATTTAACGTATTCAGCGATTCGAACAGACATAAAACTAATTAGAGAAGTAGACGGAAAGCGTTTGGTTTTTCATGTTGATTTAACTAGTGCTTCCTGGATGTCTAATCCCAATTTTAGAATCAGACAAGGAGATGTAATTGTTGTAACTCCAAATAAATTGAAAGCAAATAGTGGAGGACTAATCAAAGATCCATTGCAGTTAATTGGTATTGTAGCTTCAGTTGCAGCACTAATTATAGTAATTGCAAAATAAAAAAGTACCGAATAAAACAGCATTTCAGAATTAGATTTAAAAACATACTCACGGTTATTAATGCGACTGTGGCTTATTAATTGAATAGTTATGGATTTGAAAAAAGAATTTTTAAAGTATTTTCAGTACTGGCCTTGGTTTCTACTTAGCTTGATTGTATTTATGGGATCTGCCTATATTTTTATCAAAATAGTGCCACCTACATACGAATCTTCAGCTATGATTTTTCTGGACAAAAAGCAGGAAGATGAAACAAAAATAATTAGGATTAGTACAGATAAAAAGAGCGGTGAGGAGAATCTGGAAGACGAAATAAGATTGGTTACTTCAAATGAATTTTTATTATCTGTGGTAAAAAATCTAAATCTAAATTTTGACTACTTCGAAAAGGTATTTACACTACAAAATAATTATGTAAACGAAGTGCCTTTTGTTTTGATACCTACGGTTTCTAAAGATTCACTACCACATGTTTCCTATGAAATTAAAGTTGAAAAAGGAGGTTTTTCCTTAACAAATCCTGAAATAGAAAAAACGTATACTGTAAATGGATATGATGGAAAAGAAGAAATTCCAGGACTACCATTTAAAATTCAATTATCGGCTAAAGCCAAGAAAAATCCATCCTTTTATTTTGATAACGAATACAAAGTAAATATTGTACCAACTGGTGAAGCTCTAAAAAGTTTAAAGTCATCTCTTGTTGTAATGGCCGATGAAAATGCAAAAGGTGTAATCGAATTAAAACATACAGGTTCAAGTCCAGACCGTTCTAGAAAAATATTAAGCGAAATTATTGTTGAGCTTGACAAAAGTATTGTGGTCAATAAACAAAAAGTATTTAGAAATACAGTTTCCTATTTAAATCAAAGAATAAAAAGTTTTAGTAAAGAAAAAGATTCAATTGAGAGCGTAAAGGAGCAGTATTTACAAAGTAATGATATCGGGGTAATGGAGAATTACATTACCGAAAAAACGGCAGATAGAAGTCAGAAAAAAGAGAGTTCTATGCTTAACGAAAGACAAATATCACTTGCCAGTTTTGCTTTAAACGATATCAAACAATCTGGTGGAGCACAAACTTTAGGAACAGATTACAATTTAGAATCTCCTATTGTAAATCAAATGCTGGTAAATTATAATACCAAGCTTATGGACAGCCAGTTAATATTGCAGAGAGCATCAAGCAATAATCCCGCTTATATTGCTTTAATGACACAATTAAAGGTTCAAAAACAAGAAATAGTAAATACGTTACAAGGATATTTAAACTTTCTAAATCAAAATAATAGAGCCAATAAAACAGAGCAAAGTATTGCCGATGCAAAAGTAAAAAGCATTCCTACAAAAGATAAGGTGCTGGGTAACATCAACAGTAATCTTAATATGAAGGAAGAAACTTATGTGGCTTTATTGCAAAAGAAAGAAGAAGCAGTTTTAAACGGTGCAATTTTAGAATCTAATTTGAAAACGCTGAATGCACCAGAAACGAATTATTCAGCAATTTTCCCCCAGCCTAAAGCTTTTATGTTAGGAGCATTTATGTTTGGTTTATTGCTTCCTTTTGGAATTACATATATGCGTTTGTTTTTAGATACCAAAGTTCATAACGAAGAAGATATTCAAAAGGTAATCAGTGATATTCCAATCTTAGGCCATATTCCTAAAATAAGCCTTAATGATAAGCTAGACAATACAGCAACTTCCCGTTCTTTGATCGCAGAAGCATCCCGCGCCTTGGTTTCGAATATTTCCTATTTAATGCCCAGAAAGAAAGACAGTAAAGGAAATGTGATTTTATTCACATCATCCATTCAGGGAGAAGGAAAATCGTTTTGTGCTTTTCATAATGCTATAACAGTTAGTAATCTGAATAAAAAAGTACTGCTAATTGGTGTTGATTTAAGAAACCCACAATTGCATGATTATTTCAATGTAAAGAGAAATGTACTTGGACTAACGGATTTCTTAGCCAATAAAGATGATGATTGGAAAAAACTCCTTCAGAGAGACAATCAGTATTCTAAAAATCTAGATGTATTGTTTGCAGGAGAAGCTCCTCCAAATCCATCTCAATTAATCACCAATTCTAATTTTGAAACATTAATTGAAGAAGCGAAAACAATTTACGATTTTATTATTCTGGATACTGCTCCAGTACAAATCGTATCAGATACACTAAATTTTAGTTATCTGGCAGATGTGACCGTGTTTGTTGTAAAATACGATTATACAGATAAAAGCAATTTGGTTCAGGCAAGCAATTTTATTAAAAAAGAACAGCTTAAAAACGTCGGAATTGTTATAAACGGTGTCAACATGAAAAATGCGTACGGCTACGGTTATGGCGTAAGTTATGGTTACCAGTATCAAGAAAAAAAAGTAAAAAGACCTTGGTATAAAAAAGGTCTTGCTGTAAAAGGGGCTTAAGAGTACAAAGCAGTTTACGATAATTAAATAATATAAAATGTTTCATAAAATAGTTCTGGTACTATTGTTTTTGGTTATTGGTGTGGTCTTTTATTTTTCGTGGCTTTCAGATCCTAGTTTATCAACTGAAACTTATTTGCCGAGATGGCTTTTAAATTGGAGTAATAATTATTACAATTTACGTACCGCCGTTCCTTTTGTAGCTGTAGGTTTTCTATTAGAATTATACACAGAACAGAATACTATAAATGAAGTAAATACTAACAAAAAAATAAATTTTATACAAAACATCATCATTGCAGCAGTAATTGTTTCTGTAGCAGAAGGAGGGCAGTTTTTAATTCAAAGAAGAAGCCCAGATTTACGAGATATTTTTTATGGAATTGTTGGAAGCATAATAGGAGCAGTAGGTTACAATTTATTGAAAAAGATAAAAAATGCGAAACAGACATAAATTTACTTTCATAATGTGTTGCGCTATTGCCGATATGATTGCAATGGTTGTGGGAACAATGATATTTTTGAATTTTGCAACCGAAGAAAATGTAGGTTGGAACGGATTGTTTCTAAATAAAATGATTCCAATTACGATTTTAAGCTGGCTGTTTTCAGTTACTTATTTTCAGTTGTATAGAGTAGACGTTCTTTTTAGTTTAGATGAATTTTTCCGCAATAGCTGGAGAGCTTTCTTCACACAACGAGTTTTATGGCACAGTTACATTTTTATTTTTCAAGATGATGTGTTGTATTTCTTTGGAAGTAAAGCAAATTTATTTCAACTAAGTTTTTTACTGTCCTATTTTCTGTTTTCCAGGATTTTATTTACCGTGGTAATTGGAAAAATAAAAGGCTGGGTTTTTAAACAGTATACAGTTGCGATTTGGGGCTTTAATAAAACGAGTATTGAGTTGGCTTCTCATTTAGAAAACAATTCCTTTTTTATCAACTTTTTAGGAATTCTCAACGAAAATTCCTCTGTAGAATTTACAAGTAATAAGGAATTTACGCTAGCACTGTCAGAAGCAATTAATGAGGCATCAAAAAGTGATATCAACGAGTTGTACATTGTCTCTAAACCTGATTTTATTTCAGACTTGAATTATTTCTTTGAGCTGGGTGATAAACATTGTATGCGTTTAAAATTTGTTCCAGATTTTTCATCCATATCAAAGAAACATTTTAACTCGAGCCATTTAAATAATTTTCATGTTATAAAGCCTCGTTTTGAACCTTTGCAGAATGCTTATAATAGACTTGCCAAAAGAGTATTTGACCTTGTGTTTAGTATCATGGTTATTGTTTTCATCTTGTCTTGGCTTTATCCGTTATTGGCTTTTCTGATTAAGAAACAAAGTAAAGGACCGGTATTGTTCAAACAAATGCGAACAGGAAAAAAGAATCAGGAATTCTGGTGTTATAAATTCCGAAGTATGTACACAAATATGGGCGACGAAACGCAGCAGGCTCAAAAAGGAGACAGCCGAATAACGCCAATAGGAAAATTTATCCGCCGAACCAGTTTAGACGAAATGCCACAGTTCTTTAATGTCTTGATCGGAAATATGAGTGTCGTAGGACCGCGCCCTCACATGATTAAACATACATCTGACTACAATGATCATATCAATAATTTTATGGTTCGTCATTTTGTAAAACCAGGAATTACAGGTCTGGCTCAGGTTTCGGGCTTAAGAGGAGAAACCAAAAAAGTATCTGATATGAAACGCCGTGTGACAAGTGATATAGAATATGTACAGCGCTGGAGTCTAATAAAAGATGTAAAAATCTGCTTCTTGACGGTTATTGTAACCCTAAAAGGAGATAAAAATGCCTTTTAATAAATTAAAAATAAACTCAAAAATAAACTAATAACTAATAATTATGGACATAACTAATTACCTTATAGGTTTACTCACAGGAGTTTCTGTGACCACCTTTTTCATTGGAAAAGAATGGTATAAATATTATACTAAATACACGATCCAACAGAAACAATTAGATCGAGTTCTAAAATTGAACGATAAAATTAAAAAAGTGAAAGAATACAGTCCAGCAGAAGCACAAAATGTGAATGTTGGAGTATAGTACTACTTTCTAATTTTTATTTTAATACAACGCTTATTGATTAATAAAATCAAATAAGCAGGTGACTTTTTTGAATAAAAGTAATGCTATCATTTTTTAATTTTTACTAAAGCATTTTAGTAAAGATCGAACGTACTCAAAAAGTTGAAAAAAATATATTTTTTGACTTTAGTAATGAGCTCGCTGATTTGTCGGGCTCATTACTTTTGTTTTATTATTTTAAGTTCTTACAGATTTTGCACTCCCAAATCTTTTAATCCACTAGACACACCTACAGTCTTAAATTAAAGTGGACATTCTTTTTTCCAAATCATCCTCAATCTAAATTGTTTTTTAGTTCGTTTAAATTTTTAACCCAAAAAGAGCATCGGTTACCGTGTTTTTTATAATAAATTTCAGTTCATTTTTTTCTTGAAAAATTCCCTGACATATAGGCGGTTCGTTCTTATTTGGATCCTTTTATTCATTCATCGGATAACTTGAAGACCAATATGAAACAACACTTTTGGCTCTTTATCTCGAAGAGCAAGGGGATTATTTTATTTCAAATAAAAGTTCCGACATGACCTATTTCGGAACTGAATAACAATGTAATTTATTTATAAAAAAGGGAATGCTAATTTTTTAAGAGATGATTAAAAAAGAAAAAGTTTTAGTTCGCGATAATAAAGGGATTTTTTTAAAGATGTTTAAGAGAAAGTTCAAAAATGAATTTGAATTCTCTGAAGAGTCCTTTTTGCTGCAAAATGAAAAAACGTCAAAAGGTTTTGACCATTCTGTATTTGTGGTTTACGAATATTCTGAGCTCTTAGATTTTTTTGAATTAGATGCAATAAACACCAATTTTATGGTGTGTTTATTTAGTAAACATCTCTATAATAGTTTATCCCGAATTGAAGAAATCAAGGATTTGATTTTGATAGATGCCTCAAAAACAAAGACAGAAATTTTTGAAGATTTGAAATTATGTTTTAGTAATTCCTCAGGAATAATACCGAAGCTTTCCAATAAAAATTTCTCAAAATCAAAAATGCCTAAAAAGCAGCTCGAAGTGCTTCAAAGAGCTTTATATTTTATGATGTAAAATGTATGAATGCATAGCTCAGCTGGATAGAGTCCCCGATTTTATATCGGGACGGTCGAAGGTTCGAATCCTTCTGCGTTCACAAAAGCCACTCAAACGAGTGGCTTTTTTAGTTTTTATAGCGTCTATATCTCATAAAATCATTTTAGAAATTATAAAAGTTTATCAGAATAGAAAAAGTATATTTGCAGCCTGCAATTAACGCTTCTTCTCTTAGCAGAAATTATTTTCAAAAGTCTGATAATGTTACAAAAAACGAAATCCATTTATACTCTTCAGTTCCTATTACTTTGTATGAGTTCTCTTTTATTCTCATCAAGTTTTAATATGATAATACCAGAGCTTCCAAGTTATTTAACCAGTTTGGGAGGAGGAGAATACAAAGGATTTATTATCTCATTATTTACACTTACAGCGGCGATTTCAAGACCATTCAGCGGAAAACTAACTGATAAATGGGGACGCGTTCCTGTTATGGCGGTAGGATCTGTTGTTTGTTTAATCTGCGGGTTTTTATACCCAGTTTTAAGCTCTGTTTCTGGATTTCTATTTTTGCGTTTGGTGCATGGCTTTTCTACAGGATTTAAACCTACGGCAACTTCCGCTTATGTGGCAGATATTATTCCGCAGGAGCGATGGGGAGAAGCCTTAGGAATGCACGGTTTATGTTTTAGTATCGGAGGCGCTTTAGGACCCGCTCTAGGCGGATGGGTTGTAAATGCATACGGAATCGATGTGATGTTTTACAGTTCTTCGTTTCTTGCTTTTTTGTCTATCGTTATTGTAATGAACATGAAAGAGACTTTAGAAGCAAAAGAAAAACTGCAGCGATCCATGTTTTATATTGGCAGAAAAGATATTATAGATCGTGGTGCACTTCCGGCAGGAATTATAACCTTCTTTTCTTATACCGCTTTCGGATTAATTCTAACCTTAATTCCAGATTGGAGCGAACATTTAGGAGCAGAAAATAAAGGGATATTTTTTACCGCCTTTACAGTGGCGTCTGTATTGATGAGGTTTGTCGCAGGAAAAGTTTCAGACAGACACGGAAGAACAAATGTCATTTTAGTAGGTTTGGTAATCACTTCGATCTCATTATATGTAATTAGTGAAGGAAAAAATATCAATATGCTTTTAATTGGCGCGGCACTTTACGGAATGGGAACTGGAATTTTATCGCCCGCAATAAACGCGTGGACAATAGATTTGAGCAATCCGGATCACCGCGGAAAAGCAATTGCCACCATGTATATTTCGATGGAAATAGGTATTGGATCTGGTGCTTTATTAGGTGGCAGTTATTACAGCGATCATATCATGCGAATCCCGCAAATCTTCAAAATAGACATCTTTATTTTATTAATAGGATTTTTATATCTCGTGTATTGGAAAAAAAGAAATTCGAGTAAAAAAATACAGAAATAGACCCTTTTTAAATTCAGAAAAAAACGTACATTAGTGTAAAAGCTTGCCAAAAAGCTTCAACTTAAATAAAAAAAATGTACTTAAAATACCTATTAGCTTATTTTATTTTGCTGAGTTTTACAGCAAATTCCCAGATTGTAGAAGAAAAAAAGAATTTTCGAGCGGCCGATTCGCTTTTAAAAGAATCCAGTTTTTCTGTTCATAGAGATAATTATTTTTTAACCGGTATTCCTATAAACGAAGGCGTTACACGCAATAATGCAGATGTAAAATACCAAGTAAGTTTTAAACTTCGATTAAACTCCAAACCAATATTAGGCGGATTTTTTCCTTATTTAATGTATACTCAAAAAGCTTTTTGGGATATTTATGCCAGTTCAAAACCCTTTTCAGAAATCAATTTTAATCCGGGAGTTGCTCTTGTTCGTCCATTTTATTTAAAAGGCGGAAGGCTAACTTATGGAGCAGTTTCATTTGAACACGAATCAAACGGGCGCGATTCAATTTTTTCTCGAACTTGGAACATGCTGGCTTTTTCATTAAAATCTCAAGTTTCTCCAAGATGGACAGTTGGAATTCGCGGCTGGATTCCTTTGGTTGATAAAGAAGATAATCCTGGACTAACCAAATATGTTGGTTATGGCGAGGCAAGCGCAACCTATCAAATAAAACCAGGAAGATGGAGTGCAGATGTTCTTTTTAGAAAAGGAAGCGGTCTAATCAATTATGGATCATTACAAACACAGCTCAATTGGAGACCTTATAAAGAAGAAAACTATTATGTTACACTTCAATGGTTCGTAGGCTACACAGAAAGTTTAATAGATTATCAAGAACATAAAAGTATGCTTCGTTTAGGATTTACTATTAAACCAGAAAACATGGGCATTTTCTAGAAAATAATCCAATAAACTTCTTTATTTAGAAATCACAAACTTCAATCATTTTAAGCTGATCAAAGCATTTAGAATGAATTGCGGCACCTTCTCTATATTCCTCAACAGTCATTCCGTACAAATGCGGATTGGCTGTTAAATCGTCATTTGCAAAAACTACAATAAGAGGATCTTTAATTTTTTGTTTTTGATGCTGCTGTGGTTTGGTAGTTATATTTTGGTTTGTCATAGTATTTAGTTTTCAAATCATTTAAGAAGTCAGAAGTTTGATTCTTTCAATAGCGGCCTTATTTTCATAAGCTACCTCTACTAACGCCAATAAAATGTCATTTCGTACAATTGTTTTATTTCTCACATTTCTAATTAGCGATTTATTGGGTTCAGGAAGTCCTTTTTTAAGTAAACAAGCAATTACGAGCTCAACATACGTTACAGGTAAATGCTTGTTAATAAATTCATAAGCTTTTTCGTTGTGAGAATTATCTTCTTTAATATTGCTATTTTTGATTAATTTTGACATATATTTGCTAATTATAAATGAGGCTTTCCATAAAAAGGTAAATGTAAGAATAATATTATATTATTTATTCTTTTTTAATGTTAAAAAATATATTAGAACTATATTTTTTTTTGATTTTAAATAATGATGTATAACGAGAAATTAAGCAAATTCTTTAAAGCTAAAGGATTAAAGCAAAAAGAGGTGGGGAAAATTTTAGGATTTAGCCCAGCAATGATTGGGAGATACTTACATGGTACAGCAAATATTGGCTCAGAATTTATTCTAAGTCTTAGTAAAAACTTTCCCGACGTAGATTTAAATGATCTTTTTGCGCCAGAAGACGGGCAAAACATGGTTAATGAAGCTGAAGTAATTTATGAAAAACAAAACATGCTGCAGGATTTAGAAGAAATCGAGCATCGTATTCATACTATTAGATTGAAGCTTGCAGAGAAAAAATTTGAGGAATGATCCAAATAATTTCCGAAAATATTTTAACCTAACAAATGTAAACGAACTAAAAACCACTTTTTCTAGAGTGGTTTTTTTATTTATACAGTTGATACATAAAAAGTTGTAGTATTAATCGAATATTTTTTTTGTTAAATCTTGAAAAACCGTATTTAAACAAGAATCAATAATTGAAGCAGTTTTAAGTTTTTTTGCTTAATTTCAATTTTTTAAACTTTACCAAGAAATGAAGCATTTTTTTAAAATTATACTCGGTTCAATTTTCTGTATTTCATCAGTACAAGCACAAAATGAAACTTACGCAAGAGAAGTAAAAGCACAGATTGCAGATACAACGTTCGTAAAATTAAGAGATTACAGCAACGATTTTATTTATGACATGAAATACGCGACCGAAGATAATTTCTTGAAAGCAAAAGTATACGATTGTGCAGAATGTATGCTTCGTTTAAAAACCGTGAAAGCTTTAATTGCTGCCAACAAAGATTTCTTGAAAAAAGGATACAAAATCAAATTGTACGATTGTTACAGACCTTTAGATATTCAGAAAAAAATGTGGGAGATTGTGTCGAATCCAGAATATGTGGCAGATCCAAAAAAAGGCTCCATCCACAATAGAGGAGGAGCCGTAGATATTTCTATAGTTGATCTAACAGGAAAAGAAGTTGATATGGGAACTCCTTTTGATTTTTTCGGAATTCAGGCCAGTCATAATTTCAAACAGCTTTCAAAAGAAATCCTTTCAAAAAGAGCTTATTTGAAAAGTGTAATGATCAAAAATGGCTTTAATTCTTTTGATTCAGAATGGTGGCATTATAATTTAAAAACAGGTTTAAAAGATAAAGTCGCCAATCAGAAATGGAAGTGCGATTAATTATTCAACACATCTTATGTTTTCGATGAAATACGTATTTGGATGCGTAGCTTTTCCAGTTAACTCAGAATTAAGTTCGCGTTTTACTACATAATCTTCTATGTTCGTTAGATACTTAATTCGCATAATTGAAATAGGCGATTTTTTAAGTTCTTCAAAATTATCTTTCATAAACATAAAAACGCCAGTATTTACACGATTATCAAAACCTTTGTCGTCGCGAACCAGCGTACCACAACTTTCTTGATCGATGTGAAGTAAGGTTACTATTTTTCCGTTTTCCAGCTGTAAAAAGATTTTTGAGTTTTTGTCAAAACAATTCGCTTTTATAAAATCTTTACTTTTTTGAATCGATTGAAGATTCAATGTTGGCAGTCCGTCCGTTTGTGCAAGGGAGAAGAAAATGTAATTAAAGTTACCGCCAAAATATTTTTCACTCATCAAATACTCATTTGTTGCTTTATAAGTTCCAATAGAGTCGTTCACATTCACACTATATTCACAAGGTTTTTGCGCAAATGCCGTAATAGTTAATAAAAAAAGAGTTAGAGTAAATAGTTGTTTCATTGATTAAATTATTTTGGTGCAAATTAAAACTATTTTGTTATCTTTTACATCTGTTGTAAAAAAACAATACAAATTCCCTCCATTTTTTATTTTCCATTTTTTCCGAATATTTTCCACTGTTTCAGGAAAATTACGAGTTGTAATATTCGCCTGCTGATTTACAAGCTCGTTTTTCATTTCATTTTTACTGTACGGAATAACTTTTTGAATCTCAAATCTTCGTCCTGGAAAATTAATTAAATTTTCTGAAGTGTATAAATGCGAATGTTTATGCAGTTTATTAATTTCAAAAGCAGTGCTGATTTCGTCAAAACCTCCCGATTTCATTATCGCCGAATTGGGTTCGTATAAATATTTCTCAGGAAGATCATAAATTGGATATACGATTTCGCCTAAAACAAACTCAAAAGTTTCTGTTTTCTCTTTTAAAAGATTTGCTGTTTTGACTGTTATTTCGCCTGAATAATTTTTATGGATCTCAAATAAAAGTTCCTTTACTTCATTTTCTAAAGCAATAATATGAATGTTTTTGACATTTTTTAGTTCCGATAATCCAGCTGAAATATCTAATAACGGAGCCGTTTTTATTAAAATAGAATCTGCTTTTGTAAAGTAAAAATCTAATAATTCTGGAACATTGGGCAGACAGTCCTTCAGCATAAAAACTTTGCCTTTGGCATCATTTCTTCTTGAAGGATCAATATAAATCCAATCGTATTTCTGATTTGTTTCTTCTAATAAATGAACCGAATCGCCAGCATAAAAAGTACAATTGTCAACTTGTAACCTTTCGAAATTCTGTTTTACAATTCCAGATAAATCTTCGTTTATTTCACAATGCGTTATAGATTTAAATTTCTTAGAAAAATAATAATCATCAACACCAAAACCTCCAGTTAAATCAATTAAAGTTTCTCCAGAAATCAAAGAAGCTTTGTGAGCAGCAGTTTTTTCTGAAGAAGTTTGCTCAACTGAAATTTTACTCGGATAAATAATGTTCTCTGTTGAAAACCAACTCGGAAGTTTCTCTTTTGCTTTTGAACGCGCTTCGATTTGATTTAAAATTGAAATCCACTCAACTTCTGGAAATGGATTTTTTTGAAGCGCCATTTTGGTAATGTCTGCACCCGTATTTTGAATTATAAATTCTTGAATATCGGGATGCAAAATAGAAGTGTTCAAAGCTAAATTCTTTCGGTTAATACGGATACAATTTTGTTTTCAGGAAAAAATTCTTTTAAAATTACTTTAATCATGGTAAAAACCGGAACGGCGATAATCATTCCGACAATTCCAAACGTAATCCCGCTGATTAAGATAATCAAGAATATTTCTAGCGGATGCGAATTTACACTTTTTGACGAAATTATCGGCTGGCTCACATTATTATCAATTGCCTGAACAATTAAAAAGCCTACAATTACATAAATGGTTTTTGGCAGAATTTCCGATTGAAAATCCATTCCAATCATACTGATCATGGTTAAAATTCCAGCCAAAGTCGTTCCAATAATTGGACCTAAATAAGGTATAATATTTAGAATTGCACATAAAAAGGCAATTACAAAGGCATTTTTATTTCCAAAAATCAATAAGACAATCAAATAAAGAATAAAAACTACAATTAACTGTAATAGTAAACCAATAAAATAACGCGTCAATAAATGGTTGATTTTAATGATAGAGTTAATGATCTTATCTTCATTAGAATCTGGAAGAATCCTTCTTGCCTGATCTTTAAATATAGTCTGATCTTTAATAAAAAAGAAAGTTATAAAGAATACAGAAACCAATCCCATTCCCATATCGGCCATAAAATTGATGATTGAATTGATAAATCCTGTAAAGTAGCTAAAATCTAAT